>JAZJZG010000114.1:6513-7312 GCA_040389995.1 Pseudomonadota bacterium
TTTTTCATGTAGACGCCGCGCAAGCAACCGGCAAAGTAAAGATTGATCTGGAAAATCTACCGGTCGATTTAATGAGCTTTAGCGCACATAAAACTTATGGTCCTAAAGGTATTGGTGCGTTGTATGTACGCCGCAAACCGCGTATTCGCATCGAAGCGCAAATGCACGGCGGCGGTCACGAACGTGGTATGCGCTCTGGCACACTGGCTACACACCAAATCGTTGGCATGGGTGAAGCATTCAGAATTGCCCGTGAAGAGATGGATGTTGAAAATGTACGCATTCGTAAATTACGCGATAAGCTTTTACATGGTTTGGAAACTCTGGAAGAGGTTTACGTAAACGGTGATTTAGAGCACCGTGTGCCACATAACCTGAATATCAGCTTCAACTATGTTGAAGGTGAATCACTCATTATGGCGGTAAAAGGCATTGCAGTATCAAGTGGTTCAGCATGTACATCTGCCAGTCTTGAACCTAGCTATGTGCTACGCGCATTGGGCCGTACTGATGAGCTTGCCCACAGCTCGATTCGCTTCTCGATCGGGCGATTCACAACCGAGGAAGACGTTGACTATACGATAGAGTTGATGAGAAGCAAGATTGGCAAATTAAGAGAACTATCCCCATTATGGGAAATGTTTAAAGACGGCATTGATCTATCTAAAGTTCAATGGGCCTCACATTAAACAATTGCTTATAGAAATTACTGGTTGAGTAAATCAGAAAAGGAGAAATATCATGGCATATTCAGATAAAGTTTTAGATCACTATGAAAACCCGCGTAACGTGGGTACTT
>JAZJZG010000115.1:0-3663 GCA_040389995.1 Pseudomonadota bacterium
CATCACCATTCAGAAACCAAGTGTTAGCATGACCATACGTGCCGATTTACTGGGCTTGACTTCAAAACTGCCCATGCCACTTAACAAAAGTGCGAATGAGCGCATGAACTTGCGTATCGATAAAAAACAAGACGCGACTTCCGACTTGATTGTAGTCAATATTGGCAATAAGATCATTGCAAGAGTGACACACACACTTGTTGATGGAAAGCCAGAGCTTGATCATGCAACCATTCGGTTGAACGCTGAAAAAGCCAATACCGCCGCCAATCCTATCGATAGTGCTGCTGAATTAAATACCAATAGTGAAATAGGTAAGTCCAGGGGTTTGCAGATATTTGGCAATCTGGATTATCTGGATGGTGACGCTTGGCGCGGCGTAGTTGCCGACTTCGCTAACGCCACTAAGCAAGGAAGTACATTACCGATTCAAAAAGTAGCGATTAAAATCAATGCACTGGATATATTTGATAGACGCTTCAACCAATTAAAAATCTCCAATAAATCCGATAAAGATGGTTTGCACGCAAATATCCAAAGCCGTGAAGTTTCAGGTGACTTGCAGTGGCAAAGTCAAAATAATGGCAAACTGATCGCACGATTAAGCAACTTGACTGTGCCTGAAGCATCCCCGGAACGCGTATCAGCGGCGAATGCTATTGTCGATTCAACTACCAAAGACTCCGTAAAGCTTAACCAGATTTACCCGGCGCTAGATATTACTGCCGATAGTTTTGAGTATGATAAGAAAAAAATGGGCAGTTTAGAGCTCATTGCGTTTCCTCAAGACGACAACTGGAGCATCCAGAAATTTAAATTGATTAACCCTGAAAGCACATTAACTGCTGACGGCATATGGAATAAATGGGTACGCAACCCCAATACCCGTTTGAATATAAGCTGGGATATCAATGATTTAGGTAAAACTCTCAAACGATTTGGCCATCCTGACAACATTAAAGGCGGCGAAGGTATGCTCACTGGTCAACTCAACTGGGCTGGCAGCCCCCATGAGTTCGATACCACGGCACTCAATGGCAATCTGCAATTCGAAATACGCAAAGGTCAAATCTTAAAAGTACAACCAGGCGTCGGCAGGCTATTAGGCTTGCTCAGCTTGCAAAGCCTGCCACGCAGGCTAAGTTTGGATTTCAGAGATTTATTTAGTAATGGCTTTGCTTTTGATAAAATAAATGCGACGGTAAAAATTGATCACGGTGTCTTGCGGAGTGATAATTTTGCCATGGATGGCCCCGCCGCTGACGTGACCATTAAAGGTGAAACTAACTTACAAAAAGAAACGCAGCAATTGTTTATAAAAGTAATGCCACATATTAGTGACAGCCTATCGCTTGCTGCCTTAGCTGGCGGGCCTTTGGCCGGCGCCGTTGCATTTCTGGCCCAAAAGTTATTAAAAGACCCGCTCAATAAAATCGCTTCAACCGAATATGAAATTATTGGCACCTGGGATAATCCGCAAGAAGTCACTGGCAACAAAAACAACCAGGAAAGCAGCAAGGATTCCCCATTAAATTAGCAGTATCGCTCGATTAAATTAAGCAAAACTCATAAACTGTTATAAAGATTCAATCAACACAAATATTTGGACCATGCTATGGCGATTACTTCACGTTTAAAAACCACTAAAGCCAAACCTCTCAATCAAGACATAACTAAGGTCGCAGCCATACAAATGGCATCGGGTCCTTATGTATCAGCCAACCTAAGCGAGGCAGAGCGCCTTATTGAAATCGCCGTGAACCAAGGCGCCAAGTTAGTGGTGCTACCTGAATACTTTGCCATTATGGGACTGAAGGAAACCGATAAAGTCGCGGTACGTGAAGAAGAAGGCAAAGGCCCGATTCAGAGTTTTTTAAGTAAACATGCCAAAAAAAATAAAATCTGGTTGATAGGCGGCTCTGTGCCTCTTGTCAGTAACTTTCCTAATAAAGTACGTAGTAGCTGCTTGGTGTACGACGATAAAGGCCATCAGGTAGCGCGTTACGACAAAATCCATTTATTCGGTTTGGACTTAGGTAATGAACATTATCATGAAGAAAAGACCATAGAATCTGGCGATATGGTGAAAGTCATCGACACGCCATTTGGGAAAATCGGCTTATCGATTTGTTATGACTTACGCTTTCCTGAGCTGTATCGCGCCATGGGGCAAGTGGATATGATCGTGATTCCATCAGCTTTTACTGAAACCACGGGCAAAGCGCACTGGGAAAGCCTGATACGCGCACGAGCAATTGAAAACCTGTGTTATGTAGTGGCTGCCGCTCAGGGTGGCTATCATTTATCCGGCCGTGAAACGCACGGCAACAGCATGATCGTCGACCCGTGGGGCGTGGTTCTAGACCGCCTGCCGCGTGGTTCTGGCGTGGTCATTGCCACGATGAACCCAAAATACCAGGCGAGCTTAAGAGAAAGCTTGCCGGCACTTAATCACCGGACGATTAAGATTGCAGCGAAATAATCTGCTAACTGAATAAACTCTGGCAACCATATCAGTTAAATTGGGTCGTACCCAGTGCAGCTTTTACTTGGCAGCCGCATTAGGTTTAAAAGTAAGCTTAACATTAAGTATGATGTAATAAATTTAATAGGTCATTTGAAATAGTATGAAACCTCAAGAAATACCCACGAACTCCAGCCCTACTCCAGGCTCGCATTTTGACATGGCGAGTGAGGCGTTGTTAGCGCCGTCTAATCTGGATATAGCAAAATTGCAGAATGTATTAGGTGACATGATGTCGCACAGCATCGACTATGCTGACCTCTACTTTCAATATAGCCGCAGTGAGAGCTGGGGGCTGGAAGAAGGCCAGGTTAAATCCGGTAATTTTTCTATAGACCAGGGTGTTGGCGTGCGTGCGGTCAGCGGGGAGAAAACTGCCTTTGCCTACTCTGACGATATTAACTTAGGTGCGTTACAAGAAGCCGCCAAGGCGACTAAAGCCATTTCAGGTTTTAGTCATGAACAAACATCTACCAGCCAGATAATTCAACGCCAAGCAGCGCAACTTTACTTACCACAAGACCCAATCGCATCGCTTTCGGCTGATGCAAAAGTGAAATTACTTGAGCGTCTGGAAGCTATCGCCAGAAAAATCGATGCACGCATCACCCAAGTCACCGCATCCATTGCTGGTGAATATGAAGTGATTATGGTCGCGCGTCATGATGGCGTGATGGCGGCAGACGTGCGCCCTCTGGTGCGTATAGGTATTAACGTGATTGCTGAAAGTAATGGTCGCCGTGAGCAAGGTTCTGCAGGTGGCGGCGGGCGCTTTGACTATAGTTATTTTACCGATGAGATCTTGCATGACTATGCACAAAAAGCCGTGCATCAAGCGCTGGTGAACTTGGACGCGCGCCCTGCTCCCGCAGGTAGCATGACGGTAGTATTAGGCGCTGGCTGGCCGGGCATTCTATTGCATGAGGCGATTGGCCACGGCCTGGAAGGCGACTTCAACCGCAAAGGCAGCTCGGCATTTAGCAATATGATAGGTCAGCAAGTCGCGGCAAAAGGCATCACCATTGTCGATGACGGCACGATTCAAAACCGTCGTGGCTCGCTCAGTGTTGACGATGAAGGTAACCAGACCAATAGAACGGTACTGATTGAAGATGGTATTTTGCGTGGCTATATTCAGG
>JAZJZG010000116.1:0-3034 GCA_040389995.1 Pseudomonadota bacterium
AGTAGCGGTGCCAGTTGTCGCCGACCCGGCGCGCGTACATGCCGTTGAGGTGCCAGCATGATCGGGTCCGGCCATGGAGTAGGTGCTGGTAGCCATAGCGCACCAATGTCTGAGATTAACACTACGCCGTTAGTGGATGTCATGTTGGTGTTGCTGGTGATTTTTATCATTACCGCGCCATTACTCACGCATGCTGTAAAAATTGATTTGCCGCAAGCTAGTAGTCAGCCACTGCCTGACAAACCAGAAGTGATTTCAGTTGCTATTGATGGTGCAGGACAAATGTACTGGAACGATGTGCCTATGGTGCAAGGCGAATTAAAAGTAAAGCTGCAACAAGTTGCCGATAAAAAACCGCAGCCAGAGTTGCAAATACGTGCAGATAAAGAAACACGCTATCAAATTTTGGCGGAAGTCATGGCCAATGCGCAGAATGCAGGGGTAACGAAACTAGGGTTTATTAGTACGCCAAATACAAAGTGATAAAAAATGACTAAATAATCAATATTATTTAGTCATAAAAATTAGTAAGAAAACTCATTAGCAAGCCACCGCGATTTATCGCCTTTAGCCAGCAAAATTAATCAATCTAAAGGGAAAATCTAAGTGGCTTATCATTCTATTAAATTAAAACCGCTATCAATGGCTGTTGCAATGCTGTTTGCAGTAAGCCCAGTCAGTTTATTGGCTGCGGAAGAAATTCAAGCAAAAGAAGACAAACAACAGCAAACTGAAAGCAATATACCAAAAAACAAGGCGGCAAATAGTAGCTCGAACATTGATATTGCAGATGATCAGACATTGCCGACTGTAAACGTAAAAAGCAGTAAGCAGAATGTGCCAGTCGATGGTTACCAAGCGACTAAAACACGTGTAGGCAAAGTATTGCAAGACCCGCACGATATTCCACAAGCGATTACTACCGTGACGCATAGCTTGATGCAGGATCAGCAAGTGAGTTCGTTGCGTGAAGCACTACGTAATGTTTCAGGCTTAACTTTTAATGCCGCAGAAGGCGGGCGAGGTGGTGATAACTTCAATTTACGCGGCTTTTATACTTTCGGTGATATCTATCTAGATGGTATTCGTGATACGGCTCAATACTATCGTGAGACTTTTAATTTAGAGCAAGTTGATGTGCTGCGTGGATCTGCTGCTATGTTGTTTGGTCGTGGTCAAGCTGGCGGCGTAATTAATCAAGTCACTAAAATGGCTGAAATTGGCGATAAAAATACCATTACAGGTAGCTTAGGTGAATACGATTATCATCAATTCACTGGTGATTTTAATAAACAGCTTACAGATACTGCCGCAGTGCGTGTGAATGTCATGAATAGACATGACGAGACTTACCGTGAAAACCCTGCAACAGGTGACCATCCAGAAACAGATAGATCTGGGTTGGCGATTAGTTTTGGCGCGGGTATAGGTACAGACAATGAGCTTTTCTTAAATCACGTATATACAAAAACGCGTGATGTGCCTGATTATGGGATTGGATTTATCAATAAAACCCCCGTTGACCGCACTGTGGCAACAGGTAAGCAAGATGATAAAACGTTTTACGGTGGTGACAAAAACTTTGATAACAGTGATGTGTATGTTACTACAGGTATTTTTACGCATAAATTCTCACCAGATACACAATTGCGGACTCAATTGAGAAGTGCAAGCTATGAGCGTGCTTACTGGGCAAAAACACCCCAAGGTACTGCGGCCAACGCCGTGCCTACTGATGGAACACTTGTTCTTGGAGGTAATCAGGTCCGCAAACTTGATTACGACACTCTGAATTTACAATCCGATTTTAGTACTAAATTTAAATTGGCTGGAATGAATCATCAATTGCTCACAGGTGTGGAATATTTAAAAGAAGACTCAAGCCGTCAAGCACTTCGTAATATAGGTACTGCAACAAATCCGCTGTACACACCAAGCCAAGGGACAGGAGCTGTTTCCACGTTTAGTGCTGATAACTATGCGGTTTATGCGCAAGATACCGTTGAATTTATTCCTAACTGGGATGTGTTGGTGGGTGTGCGTAGAGATGAAATGCGTGCAGACTATTCAAGTGCGACATCACCTAAGTTAAGTTATGGTGAAAATAGCTATCGTGCAGGTTTATCATGGCACCAAACGCCAGAGACTCATTATTACGTGAGCTACAGTGATTCATTTAGTCCAACGGCTGATTTGTATCAATTGACGGTTATACCGCAACCTCCGGAAAGAAGTAAATCAGTGGAGCTGGGTGCAAAATGGTTGTTCTTAGATGGCGATTTATCTGTTAGAACAGCGCTTTATCGAACAATTAAAGATTGGGAACGTAGTACCGATCTGGAGGCAACATCGTCAATATTAACGAAAAAACGTCGCACTGACGGTTTGGAGTTCGAGGTGGCTGGTAATGTTACTGATAATTGGGAGGTGTTTGGCGGATTAGCATTTATGGATGCAAAAATCTTGGAAGTCGCTGAAAATGCAACTGCAGGACCAGGCGGAACGACCATTATTACCAGTGCTGATCCGATATTTAAAGGGCAGCGTGCTCGTAATACCGCACCTGTAACTTTTAACATGTGGACAACTTATAAGTTTGCCGGTAATTGGAAGGTAGGTGGTGGCTTTGAAGCTAAAGATGATCGCTATGGCTATAATCCTAGCGGTGCTGCTGGCGCTAACATAGTTAATGGTGAATTTAAACCAAATGTAGTGCCTGGCTATACGCGCTGGGATGCAATGTTGGCATATGAGGCGAAAAAATGGGCAGTGCGTTTAAACGTGAAGAACCTGTTTGATAAAGTCTACTATGGTGATGTCTATGATAACGGTGGTTTCACTGTGCCAGGTAATCGTCGTCAGGCTATTCTTACAACTGAGTATAAATTTTAATTAGCTAAATGTTTTAGGATAAAAAAATGCTATTGCGCGTACCCCAAGTATTAAATGCAGATGAGCTTGTGCAATTACAGGGACTCATGGCAAAGTCCGAATGGACAGATGGTAAGGTTACAGCGGGTACGCAATCGGCACA
>JAZJZG010000117.1:0-9502 GCA_040389995.1 Pseudomonadota bacterium
ATATTAAAAATGCTGCACTTTAAAACCAATTCTATTCGGCAGAAGCTACTCAATTGGCTATTGCTTCTACTGTTGCCGCTATTGTTAGTTGCTACCATATCTGCTTATTATTCGGCCAGCCATTTTGCCAATCTGGCTTATGATAGAGCGCTATTTCGAGTGGCTTTGGCACTTGCTGATGAGGTGGAAGTACGTTCTGGGAAAATGGTGGTGGATTTACCAGATAGCGCGCTGAACTTGTTAGAGTATGACAAAGACGACTACCTTTATTATCAAGTATTAGACCCGCATCATCATGTGGTGCTTGGGGAAGATAATCTTACGCTACCTAAAGTCATGCCAACGGCTGGTCAGCATGTGTATTACGATGCTGAATTTAATAACAAGCTATTGCGTATAGTGGCATTTAGTTTACCGCTCTCTAACATTACACCAAGCGCAGGTGCTAAGGCAAAGGGCAATGCTACCATCTTGATTGGTGAAACTACCACCAAACGCGACAGAATGACACATGACATACTTGCCGTTATGCTCATCCCGCAAATCTTATTGATAGTATTAGTGACGTTTCTAGTCAATTTAGGTATTCAACGCGGCCTGATCTCATTAGAAAAACTAAAGAATTTAATTGCCCGACGCTTGCCTACCGATACACATAGGCTTGAAGAGCAAGATGCACCGCAAGAACTCCAACCTTTATTGCATGCGATGAATGATTTATTAGTGAAAGAACAAGCTGCCGCTGCTGACCGACGTCATTTTTTAGCTAATGCCGCACATCAGCTTAAAACGCCTTTGGCAGGACTTAAAGTTCAGGCAGAAGCTGCATTACGTGAAAAGGATTTAGATAGTGTGCAACATGCACTGCAACAGATAAGCGCAGGTAGCGATAGTTTAGGGCGGCTGGCGAATCAGTTGCTAAGTTTGGCGCGCGCCGAACCAGGAAGCAGTCATGCGTTGACGTTACTACCTGTAGATTTAGTCGTATTGATACATGAAGTCACAGCGGAGTGGGTGCCTAAAGCCTTAGAGCATAATATAGATTTAGGCGTGAGCTGTACGTTACAGAAGCTTGAAATTAGCGGTAACGATGTGATGTTGCAAGAGCTGCTGAATAACTTGATTGACAACGCCATACGCTATAACCAGGCGCATGCAAAAGTCACTGTGAGCCTAGTGTCGAATGGCCAGGAAGCGGTTTTATCTGTGCAGGATAACGGTGCTGGTATCGCGCTGTATGAACAGCAGCGAGTATTCGAGCGCTTCTACCGCGTGCTGGGCACTTCGGTGAGTGGCTGTGGATTAGGCCTTGCGATTGTGCGTGAAATTGCCCACCAGCATCAGGCACGAGTGGAGCTTGGTTATGCTGATGTTCGGCAACTTAAAGGTACGGTTGTGAACGTCACGTTTCCACTCCATCATGAATAGCGAGCAGCACGTATAAAAAAGCAAAAAGCCACTTTAAAACGTGGCTTTTTGTTATGAACAGCTAATGTAAAACTAGTAATTAATGTTTACGTTTGTCATTCTCGATCAATGCATAGGCTGAGTGATTATGAATTGATTCAAAGTTCTCGCTCTCAACTGTATACGCCACAATACGTTTTTCTGCATTCAGTTGTGCCGCTACATCACGTACCATATCCTCCACGAATTTTGGATTGTCATAAGCACGCTCAGTGACATATTTCTCATCTGGGCGTTTAAGTAAGCCATAAAGCTCACACGATGCTTGTTTCTCAATCAAATCAATAATATCTTCAACCCAGATAAAGTCATTCACTAGCGCTGTTACTGTTACATGTGAGCGCTGGTTATGTGCGCCATAATTAGAGATTTTCTTGCTGCATGGGCATAAGCTGGTGACTGGTACCAATACTTTTACCGTGATGTCGATTTTACCGTGACTGATCGCACCAATAAATGTGACTTCATAATCAAGCAGGCTTTTGACACCAGAAACCGGCGCCGCCTTATTGATAAAGTACGGGAATGTCATTTCTATGTGGCCAGATTCCGCTTCCAGGCGTTTAATCATTTCACGTAAAATCTTTTCAAACGATTCAATAGAAATCGCATGTTCGTTCATGTTGAGAATTTCAACAAAACGCGACATGTGTGTGCCTTTGAACTGTTGCGGCAAATGCACATACATATTGAACATGGCGACCGTGTGCTGTTCGCCGCCAGATTTATCTTTAACCACCACTGGGTGGCGTATGGCTTTGATGCCAACTCTGTCAATGGCAATTTGACGGGTATCAACCGTATTTTGTACGTCTTCTATAGTAGCGATAGCGGGTTGATTCATTTTAATCCAATCGGTAAGCTATGAATTTTAGTTCAATAGTAAGTAATGCTAATAGTAGAAAATAAGTATAACGCTAGGCCAAACACTTGCCTAATTAAATGTTTTAATAGACTTAGTTAAAAAATTTGATGAATGGCTTTAACAATGCCTTCAGCATTCAGACCACAATCCGCCAACATGGTTTCATGAACACCGTGCTCAATAAACCTGTCTGGTAAACCCAGGCATAATGTCCTGATTGATGGCTTGGCCGGCTGCTTGTTATTATTTTGTATCGCTTGCAAAGCCTCTATCACTGCGGAGCCTGCACCACCCATTACACAGTTCTCTTCTACAGTTACTATCAATGTGTGGTCATGTGCTAATTTTTCAAGTAGGGCTTGATCAATTGGTTTTACAAAACGCATATTCACGACGGTGGCATCAAGCTGCTCACCCGCTTCCAGACATGAGGCAAGCATGGTGCCAAAGCTCAAAATGGCTATTTTCTGCTTGTTGGCGTCGCTTGCCGAATGACGTTTGATTTCAGCTGTACCTATGGCTATGGATTGCATGTTTTGTTCAATGACTGCCCCGGCACCACTGCCACGCGGATAACGCACTGCCGCAACCCCGTTGTGTTGAAAACCGGTGTAAAGCATTTGCCTACATTCATTTTCATCACTGGGAGCCATAATCACAATATTGGGAATGCATCTTAAAAAACTTAAATCGAAGCTGCCGGCGTGTGTTGGCCCATCTGCACCGACTAAACCCGCACGGTCGATTGCCAATAATACCGGCAGGTTTTGCAGCGCAATGTCATGTATCAGTTGATCGTAAGCGCGCTGTAAGAATGTGCTGTAGATGGCTACTACTGGCTTCAAACCATCGCAAGCCATACCTGCAGCGAAGGTCAGTGCATGTTGTTCGGCAATACCTACATCAAAATAGCGATCAGGATATTTCTCGGCAAATGTATTTAAGCCTGAACCATCACACATGGCAGGAGTGATGCCGATTAAGCGCTCGTCCAGTGCCGCCATGTCGACTAACCAATCGCCAAATACTTGGGTATAGGTTTTTTTGGGGGTATGAGTTTGAAGCAGGCCAACAATTGCATCGCCATTGTCTGGGTCAAACTTTCCTACGCCATGGAATTTATTTGGGTTATCTTCTGCAGGTTCGAAGCCTTTACCTTTTTTCGTTACAATATGTAAGAACTGTGGGCCGCTGAGCTGCTTGATGTTGTGTAAGGTATCAACCAGCGCATCTAAATCATGACCGTCAATCGGGCCAATGTAATTGAAGCCAAACTCTTCAAATAAAGTTCCCGGCGTCACCATGCCTTTAACGTGCTCTTCAGCGCGTTTAGCGAACTCCATCATCGGCGGCACTGCGGAAAGTACTTTTTTGCCAGATTTTTTAACCGAGCCGTAAAAACTGCTGGAAAGCAGTTTCGCCAAGTAGTTGTTGAGCGCACCGACATTGTTTGAGATGCTCATGTCATTGTCATTGAGCACAACCAGCAGATTAGCATCCATATCACCTGCGTTGTTCAGCGCTTCAAACGCCATGCCGGCGGTCATGGCGCCATCGCCAATAATGGCGACAGCGCGTCTTTCCAGCCCGGATTTTTGTGCGGCAACCGCCATACCTAGCGCAGCGGAAATAGAGGTGCTGGAGTGACCAGTGCCAAACGTATCGTATTCACTTTCGCTGCGGCGCGGGAACCCCGCGATGCCTTGTGGTTTGCGCAGGTTCTGCATACTTGCACGGCGACCGGTGAGAATTTTATGCGGATAGGTTTGATGTCCGACATCCCAGACCAATCTATCATCAGGTGTGTTAAATACATAGTGCAGAGCGATGGTCAGCTCAACTACACCCAGGTTAGAAGCTAAATGCCCGCCGGTTTTTGCAACGCTGCCGACTAAAAAAGACCGTAATTCCTGTGCAAGCTGAATCAGCTGTTTACGATCAAGCTGGCGTAATTGTAAGGGAGAGTTAATCGTATCGAGAAGTGGGGTCATTTTTATAGGGATTTTTAAGCAACATTAAAAACTACGTTGCGTGATAAAGCCAGCCAACTCGCGTAAACGCCGGGCGCTATCATCAAAAGGTAAAAGGGCGTTCATCGCATCTGCATAAAGTTGTTGTGCATGGCGTTTTGCATGGTCTAAGCCTAAGATCGACACATAGGTTGGTTTGTTACTATCTGCATCTTTGCCGGCGGTTTTGCCTAGCGTGGTGGTGTCGGCTTCCACATCCAAGATATCATCCACTACCTGGAATGCGAGGCCGATATTATTAGCGTAGACACGCAAGGCACTATTTTGTGCATTGGAAGCGCTGGCCGCACCGATCAAAACCGCGGCTTGAATAAGTGCGCCGGTTTTTAAGTGGTGCATGGTTTCAAGCTCGGCTTGTGTGAGTGGTTTGCCGACAGCGGCTAGATCAATGGCCTGCCCACCGGCCATACCAGTAGAGCCGGCGGCTTTAGCCAGAATGTTGAGCATGTGGATTTGCTGGCCTTGCGGCAGATTAAAGCGCGTAGATAACTCTGATTGAGAGAGCGCTTCAAACGCCAAGCTTTGCAACGCATCGCCGACTAATAATCCAGTGGCGTCATCATATTGTTTGTGACAGCTTGGTTTACCACGACGTAAATCATCATCATCCATGCAAGGCATATCGTCATGTACTAATGAGTAAGCATGCACTAACTCGACCGCGCTAGCTGCCGCGTCAGCAATCATGATGTCAGTCCCGCATAACTCCGCTGCGGCATAACATAATAACGCACGGATACGCTTACCTCCACCCAGAGCGCTGTAGCGCATGGCGCTATGCAGCACTTGCGGCGCTATATCAGCTGCCGGTAAAGTTTGGTTTAGCACTTGTTCAATGCGGCTTTGCTTTGTTTGCGCCCAAGCTGAAAAATCCATCGTATTCAAAGCCGTCATTATTCGGGCTGAAATGCGACTAATTGGTTTTTGTCATTCAGCATCTGCACCTGTTGTTCAACGTCAGCTAAAGATTTTTGACAAAATTGCAGTAGTGTATTGCCACGTTGATATGCCGCCAATGACGCCTCTAAGGACATCTGGCCAGATTCCATTTGTGCCACTATATTCTCAAGCTCACTAAAGGCATGCTCGAAGTTTTGCGGTGTTTCAGCGGCAGGTTTAACTTTGGTTTTGGTGTCGGGTTTGCTATTAGATGCAGACATAGTAATAATCAATTGGCATTAAGTTACTATTCTACCAAATCCTGCGGTAAAACCTTCTGTAAAAAATCTTGAATATCGGTAATCTCGCTAGTACATACCGAATGCGCCATATTGTATTCATGCCAACTGACGGGATATTGGTTACTGTGTAAGGTATCGAGTGAAATCTTGCACAGTTCCAGGCTGATAATCTCATCAAAAATACCATGCGCCATAAAAATCGGCACTTGTGCATTGACCGGATTAGCCTCAGTCGCCAGCTTGGTTTTTAATGGCAAATAAGTAGAAAGTGCCATTACGCCAGCAAGCCGTTGTGGATAACGTAACGCGGTGTGCAGTGCAATCGCCCCGCCTTGCGAAAAGCCTGCAATCACAATCCTGCTGGTGGGAATACCTTTGTTGATTTCTGATTGAATCAAGCTATTAATGTAATGCTGGCTAGCGGTGATGCCGGCTTCATCTTCTTGGCTGCTGCCAGTTGTGCCATACAAGTCATACCAGGCAGGCATGATATAGCCACTATTGCGCGTAATCGCCATTTCAGGTGCGTGCGGCAATATGAATCGCACATGAGCCAAATTTTGTTTCAGTAGCTGCTGTACTACCGGCTCAAAGTCGTAGCCATTTGCGCCTAGGCCGTGCAGCCAGATAACGCTAGCGTTAATTTTTCCGTTATTTGCAAGTGAGTTACTGATTAATTCTAATGGTGGTTTGTAATTCATTGACGAAGTGGTAATCATTTAAATATAGAATTGTAAAGTAATGTAGCGTGAGCACATTACTAATAAAATCATAACATTGTATTAAAAAATCGTTTAATTAAATCAATATAAAAACTATCGTGACAAATATCTATGGTGAGAGTGTCTTAAAGAGTTAAGTGTCAGAGTTTGATTTAAGTCGAAATTTGCTCAATGCAGAAGAAATACTCAAGTGCATGATTTGAATTGGCGTCACCGCGTGGCGTGTGATGCAACTCTGGTCGCTAATAATATACACAGTGCGGCTTAAAGCTGGTCGTTTTAGAAAGGTGGGTGAGAAACTGTACCTGAATGTTAAAATCTCGGTTAGTGCATCTTCAACGTATAATTTTCTAACATTATTACCAAGTACCTATATATCACATGACCCTTACCCGCTTAATTAGTTTGCTATTTATTCTTGGCTTAATTCTTTCTGGTTTTTGGTACATAGGTAGCGCGTTAACGGGGGTGCTTTTGTTAGTCGCAGTGGTGGCTGGATGCCGCCTGGTATTTACCCGTTGCACATGGCATGACTATGCTTTGTCTAAGATGATGCTAGTGTATATATTCTGGTTATTTATTGTTGCTTTAACCAGCCCTGTCCCTAATACCAGCATGATGGTGTTACCAGTTTTAGCTGGTCTACCGGTAATATATTTGATTGCAAGTAACTCATTGATATTTAATGAGATATGGAAAAAATTAAGCGTCATACTTTTTATAACAGCCGTAGGGTTAGCTTCGTGGGGAATTTGGCAAGTCATTGACCATGTGGGATATGGGCATGCCGTTGGCCCGCTAGTAGATCGTAATGCATTTGCCGCATTGATGAACTTGCTCTGGTTTCCTGCCGCTTATTTATTTTTAACCCATAAACTTACAGCGAACCGCTGGATATCGCTATTACTGGGCAGTGGCCTATTTATTATTAGTGTGGCTTTGTTTGCTACAGCTTCGCGTGGGGGGATTGGAACGTGGCTAATATTATTACCTATTATGTTATGGGCTTGTTATAAATATAGCCAGTCTAAGCTGCAAGTTGCCATTATTCCGCTTATTGCTATGGTCGCTTATCTTTGTAGTGCATTGCTGTTGCACTCCAGTGTTGGTGATCGTACTTTAGAGTTAGCACAGGATGCCTCAATCACCGCAAGGTTAATGATGTGGCAATCCACTATTAAAATGGCACTGGCTCATCCATTGAGTGGTACGGGCTGGGGTACTTTTGCTGGATATTACCCTGCTTATCGCTCGCCATTAGAAAACACTACCTCGGGGGTTTCTGCACATAACGACTACTTGCAACTTGCCGCCGAAGGGGGAATCCCTGCCATGTTGCTACAATTAGGCGTGATGCTGGGAATATTATTCCAGTTAAAGCGAAGCTTAAAAAATGCTTCTGGTACAGTCGGTTTAGAAAGCACCGCCTTACTACTTGGCGTATTAGCTATATTTATTCATGCTGGCGTTAATTTTATTTTTTGCTTCGCATTCATGAATATACTAGCGGGACTTTACCTTGCACGTGCCGCACAATTAGTAGAGTTACCACACATTATTAAAATCTCTAGTTTTGAGCAAATTAGGCCACCTGTAAAGCGCTTGCTGGCAGGCTTTATTCTTTTGTTGGTCACAATGCCTTTTGCTTTACATCTTATTTCACAGGCTTGCTTGACTGGCTCGCAACCAGGGTTAAAAGCAATTAACCTGATTACACCAAAGGTAACCTCTTATCGAGTTGCTAATTTCATCACAACAATTTACCCCCAAGAATACATTGCACAACAAGCAATGTTGCAAATTGCTGAACAATACTTAGCAGATAATATTGGCAATAATGCTGCTACGGACGATTTTAAACATCAACTGCTAAATGAAACGATTGAACGGTTTGACTCTGTACGTGCTCGGTCTGCAAATAATCCTAATATTGGCGTACGCGAAGCTAAAATGTTGATTACGTATCGTGATACCTTGGGTAGTAATACAGCTCTTGCCAAAGCGCATCAGGTTTTAGCTGCAAACCTAAAAGCGGATCCTTATCACGCCAATAGCATGATAATGCTGGCACGCTTGCAGGTTGCAGAGGGCCGTAAAACCGAAGCGATACAAACATTGCAGCAATCTGCGCAACATATTCTTACCCGTAGAGACCAGCAGTTACTTTTTGTTGAAACACTACGCCAGCTTGCGGCACCCAAAATTATTACGGAATTGGATAATATTGAAAAACAATTGGCTTTGGTGCGTTCAGATTCAGAAACAGGCAAGCCACATATTTTGGCAGCAAACTTTTATGAAGATATTGATGTAAGGTTAAATGCAATTGCGGCACAGATTCCAAAGGTGCAATAATTTGACTTAATGTTAAGTTAATTTTTTTGTGATATCTCTTTGGGTCTTGCATCAACTATCTCAATAAAATGACCCGTTTTAGCCTCGACAATTGCAGACATTACGCCTGTAGCAGAGTAGATTGGTAAAAATAAGAATTCTGACATAGGTCGGTTTATGCCAACCAAAAACTTATTTACTGTTAGCTTGTTTTCTAGGCTCATTTCGGCAAGCATTGAGAGTGGCTTACCTGCTTTAATGACATCATGAAAGTGATTCACATAATCATCATAAAGCCGCGGATATTGCTGTGCTACACCCATTTGCGTTTCAGTTTCATAGAATACGGTTTCTAATTTATTTTTTTTGTCTAATGCTGTAGCAGCAACTAATCTTGGGCCAGTAATAGAGGCCGTGCGCCATTCTATTTTTTTACCCTTAGCAAGCTCGTTAGGCACGATATCCACTACCGAAGCTACATAAAATGCATTTTTGTTGAATACTGTAAATATAGGGCGTGCTTCAAACATAACATATAAGCCATAACTCATTGCCGCTACTTGTAACATGGCTATGCAGGCTAAATCGAACTTAAGCCATTTTTTTCCGGATTTAAACACGACAAAAGTTAATAAAGGGCCTAAAAAAACATCTACACCGGCAATGAGATAAATTAAAGTTTTGCCACCCATGAGTTTAAAATATGCATTGGGGAACCATAGAGTGAACATGATGGTAATGATTGTGGCTACCACAGTAAGGCTTATTAAAAAATGTAAAGTAGCAGCTTTGAATCTAGACATTGGATGAGTGACTTATTTGATTAAATAGTATATGAATTATCTTAACAAAAAAAAATCCCCTTTTTCAAGGGGATTTAGATAACTTAAATTACTAATATTT
>JAZJZG010000117.1:9512-9828 GCA_040389995.1 Pseudomonadota bacterium
GCAAAGACCAGTTAAGGTCCACTGTATTGCAGTTTGAGTATCAGTTAGTGGTGCTGGAGTAAGAGTAAATGCTGTTGGGGTTGTACCAGAAACTACAGCCGCGCCACTATCGCCAGAAATCTTACCATCAGTCACTGTAGTGTTCAAGACGTTAGCTGTCGTTGTTGGATTGTTAATACCATTACTACCGCCAGTACAACCAGCAAGTGCACCAGTTTCCTGTGCGCACACGGCAATTGCAGTTTGTACTGAACCAAGTTCTGCCAATGTAGAAGCGGCTTTAGAGCGTGAAATGTAATTGCTGTATTGCGGAATT
>JAZJZG010000118.1:0-1135 GCA_040389995.1 Pseudomonadota bacterium
GCCGATAGAAGGCTCATCCAGCACGTACATGACGCCAGTTAAACCGCTACCGATTTGTGAGGCTAAGCGTATACGTTGCGCTTCGCCGCCCGACAAAGTTTCTGCGGAACGTGAAAGGGATAGATACTCCAAGCCAACATTGGTCAGGAATTTAAGTCGATTGCTAATCTCTTTCACGATTTTGTCGGCAATGGCGAGTTTTGCACCTGTTAACTCAAGATTGTCAAAAAACACCAAGGCTAATTTAAGCGGCACTTCGCAGACTTCATGAATATTTTTATTGCCCACTTTTACATGGCGTGCCTCTTTACGCAGGCGCGTACCAGCACACTCCGGGCAACTTTGTGAGTTTAAGTATTTGGCCAGTTCCTCGCGGACGGTTTGTGAGTCAGTTTCGTGATAGCGGCGTTTTAGGTTATTCAAAATACCCTCGAAGGTATGGGTTTTCTGAAAGAAAACGCCACGTTCATTGAGGTATTTAAAGCCGATTTCTTCTTTGCCGCTGCCATTGAGCAAAATATGCTGAATATGTTCTGTCAGCTGTTCAAAAGGCGTATCTAGGTCAAAATTGTAGTGCTGGCTAAGCGATGAAAGCATTTGGAAGTAAAACTGGTTACGCCTATCCCAACCCTTAATTGCGCCTGCCGCCAACGATAGATGCGGAAAAGCCACCACGCGTTTAGGATCAAAAAAGTTGATATTGCCCAGACCATCGCAACTTGGGCAAGCGCCCATGGGATTATTGAATGAAAATAGGCGCGGCTCTAACTCAGCAAGTGAGTAGTCACACATTGGGCATGAGAACTTGGCCGAGAACAAATGCTCTTTATCAGTATCCATCTCTACCGCAATGGCTTTGCCTTCAGCTAGACGTAATGCGGTTTCAAACGACTCAGCAATACGCTGTTTCATGTCGTCTTTCACTTTTAAGCGATCAATCACTACATCTACACTGTGTTTGGTGGTTTTTGCCAGCTGTGGCAACGCGTCTACTTCGTAGATCTTGCCATCTATGCGTAAACGCACAAAACCTTGTGCTTTAAGTTCTTCAAATAAATCCAGTTGCTCACCTTTACGGTTACTGACCACTGGCGCCAGTATCATGAGCTTGGTGTCTTCTGGCAGCGCTAATACA
>JAZJZG010000118.1:1145-6069 GCA_040389995.1 Pseudomonadota bacterium
CTTCTAGCTTGATAGCATGCTCCGGGCACTCAGGATCGCCAGCACGCGCGTATAATAGGCGCAGATAATCGTGAATTTCAGTGACAGTGCCTACTGTCGAACGCGGATTGTGTGAAGTGGATTTCTGTTCAATGGAAATCGCCGGCGATAAGCCTTCAATCAAATCGACATCTGGTTTATCCATACGCGCCAGGAATTGGCGGGCGTAAGCAGACAGCGACTCTACATAGCGTCGCTGGCCTTCGGCATACAGCGTATCAAAGGCAAGTGAAGACTTGCCCGAGCCTGATAGGCCAGTAATCACAACCAACTGATTACGTGGAATATCCAGCGAGATATTTTTTAAATTGTGCGTACGCGCACCACGTATTTTGATGAATTCCATCACACTTTTACTAAAATTGAGGCAACCTGCTAATATACCTACTTTTACGCTTTAAGCTTAAATATTTTAATGTCTTTACTTGATAATCAAACAAATAATCAATCCAACTTTAATTCCGCCAAGATGGTAGCTTCTGCCGACTTGGCTGTAACCGATAAAATGAGCCCAGTAGAAATGCGCGCCACCGTTAGTTTGGCGTCTATTTACGGGCTGCGCATGCTCGGCATGTTTCTGATTTTACCGATTTTTGCCATTTATGCATCTACTCTTCCGAGTAAACCCAGCAGTTTGATGATAGGCCTTGCTTTGGGTGCTTATGGCCTTACACAAGCCATGTTTCAATTACCCTTCGGTATGGCGTCAGACAAATTCGGCCGTAAACGGGTAATTTATATCGGCCTGGCTATTTTTGCGATTGGCAGTATGGTCGCAGCTTTAGCGATAAACATTGAAACCATTATACTCGGCCGCGCTATTCAAGGTGCGGGTGCGGTTTCAGCGGTGGTAACCGCGCTGGTGGCTGATTTGACCCGTGATGAAAACCGTACCAAAGCGATGGCAACCATCGGTGGCACAATTGGTGTGGCTTTTGCGCTCTCTCTAATATGTGGCCCTATATTGAACCGGTGGATAGGTGTGCCTGGTATATTCGCATTGACCGCCGTATTAACGCTGGCAGCTATTGCCGTGGTGAAGTTTGTAGTGCCAGATCCAATCAACAGCCATTATCATTCTGATGCGAGCGCAGCGCCTGCCAAGCTAAAAGATGTGTTGAAAAATAAACAGCTATTACGCTTAAACTATGGGATTTTTGCCTTGCACGCTGCACAAATGGCCATGTTTGTGGTGGTGCCGTTTGCGATAGTCAAATCCAGCGGTATGCACGAGAACCAACACTGGCTTATTTATCTGCCGGTTTTAGTTGCTTCCTTCATATTTATGGTGCCAGCGATTATTTATGCCGAAAAACAGGCCAAAATTAAACTGGTGTTTGTTAGTGCCATTGCCTTAATGCTGGTTGCACAGTTGATGTTTGCGGCATCTATTCAGCATTTCTGGGGTATCGTGGTTTCGCTCCTGATATATTTTATCGCGTTCAATGTGCTGGAAGCTTCATTGCCCTCTATTATCAGTAAAATCGCGCCTGCTGCGGCTAAGGGTACAGCCATAGGCGTTTACAACACATCTCAATCACTAGGTATCTTTGTGGGGGGCGTATTTGGTGGTTATCTGTCGCATGCTTTTGGCTTTGCCAGCGTATTTATATTTTGTAGCATAATGATGTTTTTATGGTTGGTGTTAGCGTATTCCATGCAAGCACCGCCAGCGGTTAAAACCAAAATGTACAGCATGGATGCAACGGGAAGTGACATCACAACTGCCAAAGCCGATGCGCTTAGAGCTAAACTAGCCAAGTTGACTGGCGTAATAGAAGCCGTAGTCTTGCCGCAAGAGCGTACCGTGATATTGAAAATAGATAAATTGCACGATTGGGATGAAACCCAGGTGCACAAATTGTTGAGGGGATAAAAATGGCATCAGTGAATAAAGTGATATTAGTGGGCAATCTAGGGCGCGATCCAGAAGTGCGTTTTATGCCAAATGGTGAGGCGGTATGTAACTTTAGTATTGCCACGACCGATAGCTGGAAAGACAAATCCGGCGCAAAACAAGAACGTACCGAATGGCACAATATTGTGATGTACCGCAAGCTGGCAGAAATCGCAGGCGAGTACCTTAAAAAAGGCCGCCCCGTATATGTAGAAGGCCGATTGCAGACACGTAAATGGCAAACTAAAGAAGGCCAGGATCGCTACACGACGGAGATTATTGCCGACCAAATGCAAATGTTAGGTGGCCGTGATGGTGGTGGTTCTAATGCCAGTTACGATGGAGGTATGGATCAAAGTAGTGGCAGTGGTGACGAAAATTACAGCCAAGCACCAGCCCGGCAATCAAGCGCACCGGCAAAACAGGCGCCTACTAGTTCAAAACCAGTAAGTAGTGGCTCGGGTTTTGATGATTTTGAAGACGATATTCCGTTTTAATGGACACCTCAGACTAGTTTGTTAAAAAATATTACTTAAGCCCCTGTTTACAGGGGCTTTTTTTATGGTTCTGAAAAAATATTTATGTAATTTACTTTATTTGAATACTAGGTTAAGCAACACTTTAATTAATGTAAAAACTTAATTAAAAAATGACTAGCCGTATTGATTGAATGGCTGGCTATGGAAATATCTAAACCTGATTTAAGTCATTATATACACTGGGTGCCTAAGCCCTTAATTCTCTTATTTTATTTAGTGTTTAACTATTCATTGATATTTACTTAAGTGGTCATTTGATATTGTCGAATCTCCAGCAGATTTATTAGCAAATTTCACCAGTGTTTTTATTGAAGTAGCTTAAAGATAATGATAAGCTGTTGTTGATAATAGTTCTCATTACTACTAATTGCCTGCCTCTATAATAGCAAGTGCAAACTGCAACCTAGCTTAGCTAACCGGCTCACAAATTAAACGAGATTAAGTATGCGTATTTTGGTCGTAGAAGATAATAAAGATATTCTCACGCTTATCGTCGATTTTCTTGCATATCAACAACACCATGTCGATTGCGCACAGGATGGTATAACAGGCTTACATCTAGCAGTTACACAAGCGTTCGACATCATCGTACTGGATGTCATGCTGCCAGGTATTGATGGTTTCCAGTTTTGCCAGAGGTTACGGGAAGATGCGAAAATTGACACGCCTATTATCATGCTTACTGCCAGAGATACCTTGGATGACAAACTACGTGGACTTAAACTAGGTGCAGATGATTATCTTCTTAAACCATTCGCACTTTCTGAGTTGATGGCGCGTCTGGAATCAATTGTTAAACGAAGTAGAAAAGTGCAAAGGATCTTGAAAGTATCTGGGCTTAATTACAATTTAGATACTATGGAAATCTTTAGAGATGATTGCCAGCTTAAGGTAAATCCCATCGGCATGAAATTGCTGGCGTTACTGATGCAACGCACTCCTGCTGTGGTTAAACGTCAGCTTCTTGAAGATGCATTATGGGGCAATGATACTCCTGATAGCTCCAGTCTAAAGACCCATATATATCAACTAAGAGCTGTTATTGATAAGCCATTTACTTATCCATTAATCCACACTGTTCATGGAGTTGGCTACCGTATTGCGCAGCAAAATGCATAACCATCCATTACGCAATCGCATTGTTGCTGCTTTTGTGACTTTGACTTTTATTGTCAGTAGCGTCTTTTCGTTTGTTATATTCAAAGTATTTCACTACGTGGAAGAGCAAACTGTGAGTAGAGAGCTAGACCATAAGCTTTCTTACTATATATATGACATCCGTAGTAACGAGCATGCTGTAATGCAAGTATTGGGTGTGCAGATATTTGCGTCTAATAGCGCAACTCACCCTATTCCTGAAGAGCTTGCTCATTTAAAGTTTGGGTTTACTGAGATCGTTCAGGCTAATCATGCATTGCATGCATACCGGCGAGTCATTAACGGAATTGATTATCTCGTCATACAAGATCAGGATAACTTGGAAACGTATGAGCACGCCTTATATGATGGGATGGTAGTGGGTTTTATCTTAAGCGTTTTAGTTGCAGCTTTGATGGGCTGGCTGTTAGCTAAGAGGCTTGCTGCACCTTTAGTAAAATTGACGGAAGAAGTGAGTGAGCGTGATTTAGCAAAACCATCACCAGTTCCTTTGGCAGTTGGCTACGGTAATGATGAAATAGGACGGCTTGCGCGTGCATTTGACGCGGCTTTTGCACAATTAGATATGGCGCTACAGCGTGAACGCTTATTTACCAGTGATGTGAGTCATGAGCTTCGTACATCATTAATGATAATAGCTGCAGCAAGTGACATGCTACTTAAATCCAAAACAATGAACAATAAAGACCATCAATATATCGAACACATTAAAACTGCAAGTGAAGATACGACAAAGCTGGTACAGGCTTTTCTTATTCTGGCGCGTTCTAAGCGTGAAGAGTCAGAGGTTTCTGAAAAAATTACCTTACGTGCAGCAGCAAATACACAATTAGAAAAATGGGCTAACGAATTCAAGTTAAAGAATTTAGAGCTCATACTAGAAGAGAGAGGTAGTTCGGGAGAGTTTCTAAATGCCGTATTTCTTGACACGGTGATGTCAAACCTGCTCCGTAATGCCTTGTACTATACCGACCAAGGCATAGTAAGAATAATTTTAGAAACCAACCAACTTAGCATTGAAGATACCGGAATGGGCATTCCGGTTGAGGAGCAAGCTCGTATCTTTGATCCATTTTATCGAGCTGCAAATCCAATTGTGGATGGGTTTGGTCTCGGCCTTTCATTAGTTCAGCGTATTTGCAGGCATCAAGGTTGGCGGGTAGATGTTAAATCAATCGTCCCGCGGGGTAGTATTTTTACCGTAACTTTCATGCCTATTTCACCTTAATTTCACCTTTTAAGCACCTAAAGTTCACTTTAGGTATTGCATCATCTCACATGATAATAATTC
>JAZJZG010000118.1:6079-7735 GCA_040389995.1 Pseudomonadota bacterium
GTGATGATGCTAATAGTAATGCTTCTCATTATGATAATAATTCTCATTCACTAATGTTTATCAATGCTTTTGAAGCTCAATCAATAGATGTGATTTATTTACGCTGATTGATTTTCCAGATTAATTTAATTTTAAGGATTCCAGATGGTAAATGCAGTAAATATTTTTCAAGTTCGGCCAGTAGCTTTAGCCGTCTCAATCGCTCTATGCGGGACCAATGTCGCTTTTGCAGAAACAGTAGATAGCCCAGAAACACTTCAAGAGGTTGTGGCAAAAGCCAAACCTGATCTGGTTACAGACGGATACAAAGCTAATAAAAGCACGACGGCAACGCGCACTGATACATTGTTACGTGATGTTCCGCAATCAATTACAGTGACTACACAAGAATTGATGAAAGACCAAGCGGTACAAAATCTTGGCGATGTCGTGCGCTACACACCTGGTGTTGGTGCTGCACAAGGTGAAGGTAATCGTGAAACGTTTATATTCCGTGGCAATAGTACAACTGGTGATTTCTTTGTAGATGGAATGCGCGACGATACACAATACTATCGTGACCTGTATAACACCGAGCGCGTTGAAATACTCAAAGGTCCAAACGGTATGATTTTTGGCCGTGGTGGCGCAGGTGGCGTAATCAACCGTGTGAGTAAAGAGGCGACTTGGGATCCTGTACAGGAGTTAGGTTTGCAATTCGGTAGCTATGATCAAAAACGCGTGACTGTGGATGTGGGTGCGGTATTGAATGATGTAGCTGCTGTACGCTTGAATGCAATGTACGAAGATGGCAATAGCTATCGTGACGGTGTAAGTTTGGAACGTAAGGGGATTAATCCGACAATCACCCTAAAACCATCTGAGAATACTAAAATTGTTGTAGGCGCCGAATACTTCAAGGATGACCGTATTGCTGATCGTGGCATTACCTCATTTCAAGGTCGTCCAGTGAATACAAACCGCTCACAATTTTTTGGTGATGCGTCTAATAGCCCTACTGATACTGAAGTGAAGGCGTTTAATGCTTCAATTGAGCACATATTTGATAATGGCATTACTGTACGCAATAAAACGCGATACGCTGATTACGATAAGTTTTACCAAAATGTATTCCCAGGAGTTGTGGATACTACAGGCACTACGGTTTCTATTTCAGCGTATAACAATGCTACTGAAAGAACGAATCTATTTAATCAGACTGATGTTACTTTCAAATTGGAAACAGGTGCCATTAAGCATGAACTGTTAACTGGCATGGAATTAGGTCGTCAGAAAACCGACAACTTCCGTGAGACTGGTTTTATTGGCGCAACTAGCGGTACAACTATTACTGTGCCACTAAGTAATCCAACTACAAGCTTCCCGTTTACCTTTAGACAAAATACGACAGATGCAAATAATCATGCGGTAACGGATGTAGCCGCATTTTATTTACAAGACCAAATTAAGTTTACTCCGCAATGGGAAGCGATTATCGGTGCGCGCTATGATCATTTTAAAACAGACTTTACTAACTACCGTAAAGCTGCAAATGATATATACCGGAATATTATAAAATTCACTAACGGCATTTGATATACTTTCTGATGTGTGGTTCATGCTATATTTTTTCTGAAAGTTCTTTAATTTGATTCCTAAATTCTTTGCTTTCTTTAA
>JAZJZG010000118.1:7745-12104 GCA_040389995.1 Pseudomonadota bacterium
TAGACCGGAATATTAACGTTACAGATAATCTACTTTCTCCAAGACTTGGTTTAATTTACAAACCAATTGAACCGGTATCTATTTATACCAGTTATAGTGAATCATATGTGCCACGTGCTGGCGACCAGCTTGCGAGCTTAACGCCAACAAACAAAGCGTTTGATCCAGAAAAATTTAAGAATCTGGAGTTGGGCGTGAAGTGGGACTACAACCCTAACTTAGCATTTACCGCTGCGGTATATAAATTAGAACGTAATAATATTGCGATTACTGATCCTAATAATCCAGCTGGTCCGCAAATTTTGGTTGATGGTCAAGAGTCTAAAGGCTTAGAGTTGGGCATTAATGGTAAAGTCACATCAGCCTGGAGTGTGGCAGGAGGCTATGCCTATCAGGATGCAGAAATCACTAAGACGCAGGGTACAGGAGCAAGTGCCATACTGAAGGGAGCCGAGATTGGACAGGTGCCTAAGCATTCATTTTCATTGTGGAACCGTTATGACTTCAATGAGACTTGGGGTGCAGCTATCGGTGTAATCAGTCGTTCCGATATGTATGCAGCCACACCAGTCGTTGGCAGTGCGACGGTAACCAGCAGTGTAAGGCTGCCAGGCTATACACGTGTCGATGCTGCAATATTCGCTAAAATCGATAAAAACCTGCGAGCACAATTAAATATTGAAAACATGTTCGATAAAGAATATTACTTATATGCAAACAGTAATACAAATATCACACCAGGTTCTCCTATTGCAGGGCGTTTATCTTTAATCGCTGACTTTTAAAAGGGTGAGATTAATCTGAGAAGATAGTCTTACAAATAATCAATGGCCAAGCCAGCAAGGTGAACTCACTGTAGTCGCAAGCCAGGCCGTCACTTTGTTTTTAGAGAATCTCACTATCCCTGCAGATATGGCGTATTTGCAGGGATATATTTTTAGGTAAACCTGTACTGTTTTATATTAAGCCATCCATTAGATCCAATTTCCGGGAACTAATGCATGATGAATATCATAAAGAGCAGCAAGTAGAAAATGAATAAAAATACAACTGAACATCATGTTAAACGTGGTAACTTAATTCGAACACTTAGAAAAATCCATGGTTGGTTAGGGTTATGGGGTGCTGTCCTTGGTTTGTTATTTGGAATAAGTGGCTTTTTGCTAAACCATAGAGCGGTAATGAAAATTTCTGCAGTAAAAATGGAAGCGTCCGAAGTTCAGCTTTTGATGGCACAGCCCACGCCAGCTAATTTAAAAGAATTTACGCAACATATTCAAAGCACATTTAATATAAATCAAGAGCCTGCAAAACCTAAATCATCTAAAGGCGCTGCAAATAATAAGAAAAGTACTGCGGATGTGATTGAGGCTACAGAGGCGAGGTTCTTAGGTAAAGATATGCAGCAACCAGAACAATGGGAGCTTAGCTTTCAATTACCTAATGCTGTAATACATGCTGAGTATATTGCTGGTAATCAGTATGCAGTAATTAAGCGTGAGGATGCCAATATATGGGGATTCATTACTCGCATGCATAAAGGTGTTGGTGCAAATGCCGCCTGGATATTGTTAGTGGATTCACTTGCCGGAGCATTAATTGTGCTATCGATTACCGGCGTACTGCTATGGACGAAAATGCGAGGCTCAAGGCTAGCTATGACAGGCCTGATTGGCGGGTCGTTAGTTTTGACAGTTTGGTTTTCTATTTTGATGATGTAAGTAGTTCTAAGGAATAGTTTATGAACACAGTGCAACTTGATATAAACAATGCCGCGATTAAAGTCCCGGTCATTATCACCATCTATTTTTGGGTAATTAAAATCCTTGCCACCACGGTAGGGGAAACCGGTGCGGATTTCTTGATATTCAATCTACATTTTGGCTTGATGGCGACTTCGTTGTTGATGAGCGTCATCTTGTTCGGAGTGTTATACGTACAAATTAAAAGTAACCGATACATTCCATGGCTTTATTGGCTAACAGTAGTACTGGTCAGTATCGTTGGTACATTAATTACTGATAATTTAACCGACAATCTAGGCGTGTCACTTGTAGCCTCTACAATTGCATTTAGCGTTGTTTTGGCTATTACTTTCTACGCTTGGTACAAAGTTGAAGGTTCACTATCCATTCATAGTATTTATACCGCCAAACGAGAGCTATTCTATTGGGCAGCCATTCTTCTAACCTTTGCTTTGGGAACAGCTGCCGGTGATTTAATGGGAGAGACTATAGGACTAGGTTATTGGTTATCTGCGATATTATTTGCTGCAGCCATACTTTTAGTGACATTAGGGTTCTATGTTTTTAAACTGAATGGGGTTTTAGCATTTTGGATAGCTTATATATTAACGCGACCTATGGGTGCATCAATTGGTGATTATTTATCACAAAATGTAGATAACGGTGGATTAGGGTTAGGCACGGTAGGTACTAGCGCTACTTTCCTGATTGCCATCTTTGCACTAGTGACCTACTTAACAATTACTAGGGCGGATGCTCCATTAGCATCATCTACGAAATAGGATAAATTGAGAATACAATTTATATCATCGAAAGTCAGCTTTGGGCCGATTAGTTTCAATCCTAAGTAGTAGAACAACGGCCTCAAGCGGACATTTAATTGTTAAAACTCAAATCTTAACTTTTGAATTTTTTCAGCAGATTTTTTCATTTCTAAAATGCAATGTTGCCTTTGTGGTTCTGATAACCATCCTGTTAGGAATGTCGTGCCGATGGCGGCTACTGGGTAATCTGATGCATCTACAATTGCGACACCAATACCACTCGTTGTCCTGTCAAGAATGATATTGTCGTAAGTTCCAAAACCATTCTTCAATGCAGCCTTAACGGCTTCCCTAAAGCCTGTTTCATCAAACCCTTCTATGCGATGGTATCTGGATAAATTGGCTTGGATAACTTCATAGACTTCTGTTGCGGGCATGCGAGCCATAATGCCTAAACAGCTTTGTGTCATACCAAATGGCCCGCGCAAACCTACACCTCCCTGACCAATTTGAATTTGAGATCTAGTTTCATATTTGCCTATACACACCATGTCTAGGCCGGCTCTTACAGTCAAATAAACCACTTGATTCAGCTTTTCGGCCAATAAACCTAACTCCGTTTCTGCAATACGTTCTAATGGATTTCGTGCAATGGCTGAATAGCCTAGTGCTGCAAGGTCTGCCCCTAGGTTAAATCGGTTGCTTTGTTGATCTTTTACCACCCAACCAAGCGCAATCAGCGCATCTAGTGATCTAACAACGGTAGTGCGAGGTAAGGCTTCCCGCGCTATCAGCTCTGTCAATAAGCTTCCTTTTCTAGAACCTCTGGCTATTGAGTTCAGGATAGTAACGGCACGAGGAAGGCTGCCGGCTTTATCATTTGAGAGGCTGTTAAGTTTAGATTTGCTCATGTGAGTTATTCATTAAACATAATGACCGTTTATCGGTCATTTATTTTAAGCCTTAAATTGACTATATTTATGCATTTTAATAACATATTTAAGCATTATATAAGTGATTATTAAAAATAAATGACCGAATAGTAGATATAAAAATTATAAGAGGAAATTTAATGCCGAATATCTCTCACCACCATATTGTCAGAGCTTGGTTTCTGATCAACTTGTTTGTTTGCCTTTATCCGCCTTTGTACTGGGCTATAGGCAAGAATCAGGCTTTTGTACTGGGATTGCCCGCATCATTTATATATTTTATGACTATAAGTATCTCCGTTACATTGAATATTCTGTATGCCTATTGGGAAGAGTCCAATAGTGAGGAGTTGCAATAATGCTCATCACATTCGGAATAATGCTGGTATTTTTTGCAGGCTTAATCGTTATCCTGCAACGCATTAAGGTTGACGATAAATCTTTTACAAATTACGCGGTGGGAGATAGATCTTTCGGAGCCCGCTATCAAGCAATGTCGTTCCTTAACACCTGGTATCCAGGCGCTATGTTTACTGCATTTGGTGGCATGGCAGCGGCAAGTGGCATCATCTCATTTTATGTGCTGACGTATAGTCTACTTACGGTGATACTGATGTATTTAATGGCAAAGCCAGTATGGACGTGGGGTAAAGTATTTGACCTAAAAACGCAACCAGACCTTTTTTCTTTAAGGTACAACTCCACACACATCAGAACGATTACTGCGATTATTGGCATCATTTCTG
The DNA here is from genome assembly GCA_040389995.1 of Pseudomonadota bacterium. Taxonomy (GTDB): domain Bacteria; phylum Pseudomonadota; class Gammaproteobacteria; order Burkholderiales; family Methylophilaceae; genus Methylotenera. The sequence continues at coordinate 11,933 of JAZJZG010000118.1, forward strand.
GCATCCCTTGGCTAGTCTTAGGTATGCAAGCGCTTGGGGAGATGTTTCGTTATATTTCACTGGGAACCATGACCTTTACACAAGCGGTGGTTTTCGGTGTGGTTGTGATTGCGATTAGACAGATATGGACAGTGCGCATTGGGATGAAAGGCGTTGTGATATCTGATTTTTA
>JAZJZG010000119.1:0-4271 GCA_040389995.1 Pseudomonadota bacterium
TCACCACATTGAGCACCATCGGGTAACCATGGTTTTTAATCATGGCCGCTACTTTTTTCTTGAGCTCAAAAGTCTTGGTATTGGTGATGAAGTTATTGATCTCTTCGGTGATGTCATGCATGGAAAGCTGAATATGATCCAGACCACCATCTTTAAATGCTTGAATACGTTTTTCGGTAAGGCCTACGCCCGATGTAATCAGGTTACTGTAATAACCTAGCTTTTTGGCTTCGATGACGATATCTTCAATATCATCGCGCAACAATGGCTCTCCGCCAGAAATGCCAAGTTGAATAGCGCCAAGTTTGCGTGCATCACGCAACGCTTGTATCCATTGCTCGGTGGACAACTCATTTTGCGTATGTTTATCGTAATCAGTTGGGTTATAGCAAAATGCACAATGTAATGGACAGCGATACGTCACCTCCGCCAACAGCCACAGCGGCTGTGTATGCGTGATATTAGCGGCAACACCATTATTCTGTGCTTGAGTATGCCCCTGTTTTTCATTATGTATGACTTTTTGTACGACTGACTCACCTAATGATGTTTGTGTCATTTTGCTACTCCTTGATTGTCGTGCTGATTCAACTGCTAACCTTGCACAACTAACTACTTACATTACTTAATATCTCTCTTACTCTATAGTTTACGAATCCATGCCTTTTCCAATGCCAGTTCAAACATACCGATAATGTCAGCCTCGATACCTGCCGCATCAGGGAAAGCTAATTTCAGGTCAGTCACCACATCACCAACGGTTGCTTTACCATCCAGGCGCTTGATTATCTCGCCCGCACCGCCATGAAGTTTGACCATGCCCTCAGGGAAAAGTATCACGTAACTTTGCTGTGCTTCTTCCCATTGAAAGCGATGATGTAAGGCAATCGCGTAAACATCTGTATGTAGAATCTTGCTCTCAGCCGCTTTATTTATTTGTATCTGTGCCATAACGACTTAACCCTTACTCAAAATTGACTACTGGCTGACTCAGGTAATCACGCCCTTCTACTTTAATATCGGTAGAAGCCAGCATGATAGAATCTGCGATAACCCAAAGTACATTCAACTTGAACTGTAGAATGTCCAGCGCTTTCAACTGCATCTCACGCGAGGCACTAAAATAATCCAGCGTGACTTCTAAGCCTTGCTCTACATCGCGCCTGGCTTCTGTCAGGCGTTTCTTGAAATAACTCAAACCCTCTTCTTTAATCCATGGATACATGGTCGGCCATGAGCTGATGCGCTGCTGATGAATATGTGGCGCAAATAACTCCGTCAAACTAGAGCATACCGATTCTTGCCATGAGCGTTGACGTGCGAAGTTAATATACGCATCCACCGCAAATTTAACGCCTGGGCTCACCATGCGTAATGAAGTCACTTCTTCACGGGTCAGGCCGACGGCTTCACCTAGTTGTATCCAAGCTTCAATGCCACCTACCTGGTCACCTGTCCCATCGTGGTCAGTGATGCGTACAATCCACTCTTTACGAATCTCTTTATCTGGGCAGTTCGATAAAATCGCGGCATCTTTTTGCGGAATACCAATCTGGTAATAAAAACGATTCGCAACCCAGCATTGCAACTGCTCTTTAGTCAATTTACCTTCATACATCATCACATGGAATGGATGATAAATATGATAGCCACGCCCTTTTTCACGTAGTTTATCTTCGAACTCTTCTCTAGACCACGGCTGTAGCTGTGTTGTCATTGCTTATCTCTCTTAAAGAATGATATCCATGCCATCGTAGGCAACTTCAATTTTATGTTGATTTAATATGGCGCGTTCAGCAGAGTCCTCACGCAAGATTGGATTGGTATTATTAATATGAATCAATACCTTACGAACATCACCAAACTCGTTCAATTTTTCTATCATGCCACCTTCGCCGGATTGCGGGTTATGGCCGATGCTACGTGCAGTCTTAGCCATCAAACCCATATCGATCATCTCGGTATTGGTCCAAAAGGTACCATCGACCATAATGCAATCCGCCTGACTCATCAACGCTGGCAGATGCGGTTCGATTTCACCCAAGCCTGGTGAATACCAACATTTTTTACCGGAGCTGATCTCTTCAATCAATACACCTATAGTATCGCCTGGATGCGGATCATTACGATGTGGCGAATATGGTGGCGCTGCACTTTTTAAGGCAACCGCGGTAAATTTAAGGTTAGGTACATTAGGAATGGTGAAGCTCGCTTTACCGTCAATCGGTACATCATGGCGATTGATACCACAGTAATGGCCTAAAATGTTCAGCACTTGATTACCAGTAGTCAGGTCTTCATAGACCATATCTGTGCAATAGATTTCGCGTTTTACCTGCCCTTCACGCAGCATGAAAAGCCCTGTGGTGTGGTCGATCTGCGCATCAATCAGAATGATGCCTTGAATGCCGGAGTCTCTAATATTACGGCCAGGTTGCAATGGTGCGAAATCCTGTATTTGCTGTAACACATCAGGAGAAGCGTTAAATAACACCCAGTTGATACCATCGCCGCTCACACAGATAGACGACTGTGTGCGTTTAGTGGCTTTAATCGTGCCCTTACGCAAACCATCACAATTACCACAATTACAATTCCATTGTGGGAAACCACCGCCTGCGGCGGCACCTAAAACGTGTATATGCATGAGATTCTTTAGTTAAATAGTTAAAAATAAACTTTACGTTTAGTGAAATGGCTTTTTTATATAAAAAAAGGCTGTCTTACGGCAGCCTTTTTCATTAGCAAAAAAAGCTAATTATTTATTCATTACGTACATAGTTACTTCAAAACCAAAACGCATTTCTGTAGCTGCTGGTGTTGTCCACATAATAAATTTCCTTTAATTAAGTAAGTAAATTCGCTGTTAACTACTCATATTACTTGTTTGATTAGTGCCACAACGTGAAATGAATTCTGCGCTTTATTCTGCGCTAGCCATATCGCAAAGTTACCGAATACTTACTAAGTAAATTCATGATGTCAGCCTCAAGATACGTGAAGCTAAAAATTTATCGCGACGCTAATTCCAGCGCGAGATTAAATCTCATCATTCAGGCGTTTTTGGCGACGCGTACGTACTGAAGCCGCCAGCATTTCCAGCAATTCAACCGTATCCTGCCAGCCCAGACAGGCATCGGTAATTGATTGACCGTAAGCTAATTCACAGCCTGGAGTATGCTCCTGACGACCTTCATGAAGGTGCGACTCCACCATCAGGCCAATGATACGTGCATCTCCAACAGCCAACTGGGCGGCAACATCACGTGCCACTTCCTTCTGCAATTGATATTGTTTCTGGCTATTGGCATGGCTGCAATCAATCATCAATCTGGGTGCAAGTCCAGCAGATGCCAGGCTAGTACAAGCAGCATCCACACTAGCCGCATCATAGTTAGGCATTTTGCCACCACGTAGAATCACGTGACAATCCTCATTACCGGTCGTTGAAATAATCGCCGATTGACCTTCTTTGGTCACGGAAAGAAAATGATGTGGGCTTGCCGCTGTTTTAATCGCATCTATCGCAACACGTACGCTACCATCCGTACCATTCTTGAAGCCTATAGGGCATGATAAACCAGAGGCAAGCTCACGATGTATTTGCGATTCGGTAGTACGTGCACCGATTGCGCCCCAACTCACCAAGTCAGCCGTATATTGTGGTGTAATAGTATCCAGAAACTCAATACCGGCGGGCAGGCCAAGCTCGTTAACATCTAGCAAAAATTTACGTGCACGCTCCAAGCCTTCATTGATGCGATAGCTTCCATCAAGGTGAGGATCGTTAATCAAACCCTTCCAGCCTACTGTAGTACGCGGCTTTTCAAAATAGACGCGCATCACAATCAACAAGTCAGCACTTAAATTATCACGCACCGCCATTAAACGACGAGCATACTCCATGCCCGCCTCAGTATCGTGAATGGAACAAGGTCCCACGACTACCAATAAACGGTCATCTGACTGATGCAATATACTGTGGATTGCCGCACGCGTTGCCAATATATTTTGCGTTGTCGCTACACTTTCTTTAAGGCGGCTTAACAAGGCTAGCGGTGTAATCAACTCCTTGATTTCGCGTATGCGTACATCATCCGTTGCTAATTTTTCGTAATCAATCATTTGCTATTACTTTTTAAGATTTGTTCTAATACATCTAAAAATCGGGCATTTTCACTAAACAAGCCAACACTTACACGCAAATAATCCGGCATGTCATAATTGGCTATCGGGCGAACAATCACACCATTTTGCAATAATTTTTGGTT
>JAZJZG010000119.1:4281-6456 GCA_040389995.1 Pseudomonadota bacterium
TTGACTGTCGCCGCATTAGCAAGCTTAAAGCTAACAAAATTAGCAAACGACGGTATGTACTCCAAACCTAGTTTTTTTAAGCCCAGTGTCAATTGCGCCATACCGGCTTGGTTAGCGGCGTAACTGCGTGCCACGAAGTCATCATCATCCAAGGTTGCGGCGGCGGCGGCTTGTGCAACGCTATTCACATTGAATGGCTGGCGGACGCGATTCATCATATCCGCTATATTGGGATGACACATTCCAAAACCAATACGCAAACCGGCAAGCCCGTAAGCCTTAGAAAAAGTACGTGAAATAACCAGATGCTCGAATTCATTTAACCAGCTGATAGCTTCAGATTTATGTGCAGCTGGCAGATATTCATCATAAGCCTCGTCTAATATCACTAATACATGGCTTGGCACTTGCCTTAAAAAAGCGAATAGCGCCTCTTTAGCAAGCAATGTACCTGTAGGGTTATTGGGGTTTGCTATAAATATCATGCGTGTTTTAGCTGTAACCGCAGCTAACATGCCATCTAAATCATGGCCGAAATCTTTAGCAGGAACCACCACGCCTTTGGCGCCAGTAGCTTGTGTGACTAATGCATATACGGCGAAGGCATGTTGTGAATAGATCGTTTCACAGTCCGCGGTTAAAAAAGCGCGCGCAACCAACTCTAAAATATCGTTAGAGCCGTTGCCAAACACAATCTGCTCAGGTTTAACGTTAAACTTTCTACTGACTGCATCCCGCAAGGTAGAACTATTGCCATCCGGGTAACGCGCAATATCCAGCAATGCCTCTTGTATGGCAAACTCCGCTTTAGGGCTGATGCCTAAAGGGTTTTCATTAGAGGCAAGTTTAATGATATCTTCAACACGCAAATTCATTTCACGTGCCAGCTCAGTAATAGGTTTACCACCTTGATATGGTGCAATAGCTTGAATGTATTTTGGTGCTAAATTGGTCATCATTAAAAATCGCACTTATAACAAAAAAAGCGACCTTTAAGGTCGCGTGACATTGTATATTTTAGCATGCCTTTTAGGCGGCTACATGATTATGTCGCTATAACTAGCTATTGGTAAAATTTGCTACCGTAATGCCAGACTTTTCCGCCAACTTCACTTGGTACATCGCTCGGTCTGCTTTATCTATGACATCCAGCGAGGTAACATAATCATATGGAAACATACAAATACCAATACTCGCCGATAGCAGGCCGTCTAAAGACTTACCCTGAAAAACATACGGTAAGTTAATCTGCCTTAACAACTTACCACCAAAAGCTTTAGCATGTTCTACATTATGTACATCACGCGCCAATATAAAAAACTCATCCCCTGACAGGCGCGCCACAGTATCAGCTGCTCTTATGCTTGCCTTTAAACGCTTGGAAACTTCGGTCAGTACATAATCGCCTACGGCATGCCCATAAATATCGTTGATAGTCTTGAAGTTATCCAAATCCAAATAGAAGCCGGCACATACCTGATTATTTCTAACCGAGTCGTGAATGGCTTGGTCAATACGGTCAAGCAATAACACACGATTAGGCAAGGTGGTAAGGCTATCGTGTGTGGCGCGCTCACGTTGAATATGCCGCTCTCTATCTAACTCTTTTTCACGCAAAAACAACGCTCGTTCGCGCTTCTCTGCCACATAACTGGAAAATGTTGAAACACCAAACGCAGAAAATAAGATAAATAAATAGCTGATGATTACACTATAAGAGAATGTAAATATTGTTAAAAACGCTATTATTAACGCAATCACTATCAGTAACGTGCTGAAAAACAGATAAATGAAACTAACCACATAAAAAGCATGTGCCCAAAAAAACAACAACAGTAAGCCAGAGAAATAATAAGGGAATACAGCTTGCTCGATAAGTGCCATTTTTAGCAATAAATCACCGGCACAGATAAGCAAAATGAACGTAAACATTTGCTGATGGTATTTTTTGAATACCCGAAAAAAAGTCAGCCCAAAAACCATGAGTATGATCATGGTGGCTGAGATTCTTATCATGGTAATTTTTACGAGTATGTCTTTTGGAATCAAAAGAAAATCCAAGATGCCATACATTTCATACATCATGGCGCCCAACAATAAGGCCAATCTAGACTGTATGATTAATTGCGGGAAAATATGCTTTTGATAATGCGCTTCTAACCGCAAATTGTTAAA
>JAZJZG010000119.1:6466-8393 GCA_040389995.1 Pseudomonadota bacterium
AATTTTAGCCGTCTCTGCTGGCTTTGCTGTTCTGTATTATTTAATAGAGATTCACTTAATGGCATAGTTACCTAAAATTTAACTACTCCTAAAACTAACTATTCATAGTCTTGCAATTGCAACGCACTACATTAATGCTAGTGGGTATGATCCTAGAACTTTCAAAAATGAAGCGCGACTTTCAAGCTCTTTTATTGCAGCCGCCACTTTAGGCTCTTGATAATGCCCTTCTATATCAAGAAAAAAAACATATTCCCACATGCCAATCTTAGAAGGTCTTGACTCTAGTTTGGTTAAGCTTACACCATACTGTGCTAATGGCTCAAGTAAAGCCAGCATTGCACCTGGTACATTTTTTGTAGCCATCAACAACGAGGTTTTATCTTTACCAGATATTGCAACATCGTGCTGCGACAACACTAAAAAACGTGTGGTATTTTTTGGGTCATCTTCTATATTTTCAGCAAGGATATTCAGGCCGAATAGCTCGGCCGCGCGCCTGCTAGCTATGGCGGCGCTACCATCAACCATAGCGGCTAGTTTAGCCGCTTCGGCATTACTCACTACAGATTGCCGCTCCGTATTTTGTAAACTCTTGTTAAGCCATTCATGGCATTGTGCAAGTGATTGTGCATGAGAGAATACTTTAGTGATTTGCGTCATGTCATGGTGTTTTGACAGCAAATTGTGATGTACTGCCAACTCAACTTCACCACAGATTTTTAGATTGGTTTGCATCAATAAATCTAATGTACGCCCTACTGCACCTTCAGTTGAGTTTTCAACCGGCACCACACCGTAGTTGGCCTGGCCAGTTTCTACCTGCCGGAATACTTCATCGATAGAACTACACTGTATAGGTGCAGATAGGTTACCGAACTGTTTGTTCGCCGCCTCTTCACTAAACGTGCCTAGCGGACCTAAGAACGCGACTGACAGCTCTTTTTCAAGTGCACGGCAATTAGACATTACGCTACGAAAGATATTAGTCACAGCATCGGCAGACAGCGGACCTGGATTAAGTGCTGTTAAGCGCCTTAACACTTGCGCTTCACGCTCTGGCCGGTAAATAACGCCATCATCTTTCAAGGAGCCAATCTCACGCGCCAACTGCGCGCGACGGCTCACCAATTGCAACACCTCGTTGTCCAAGGCATCAATCCCATCTCGACAGGCTTTTAACTTATCCAGATTAGCCTGCTCAGAATTGGCAAGATTTGCTTTAGAGAGTTCGCTCATGATACAGAATGTTTGCTTTCAAAATCTTTCATGAATGAAACCAATGCCAGCACACCAGCAATTGGCATAGCATTATAAATAGAAGCGCGCATACCACCCACCATGCGGTGGCCTTTTAGTTGCAATAAGCCATGAGCCTCAGCCTCTTTTAGAAAGGCTGCATTTAAACTTTCATCACGCAAGAAAAAAGGAATATTCATGCGTGAGCGATTATTGACGGCAATGTTATTCGTATAAAAATCTGTACTATCGATATAATCATAAAGCAATGCGGCTTTTGCAATATTTATCTGCTCGATTGCTGCTACGCCGCCCTGTGCAAGTAGCCACTCAAACACCAAACCCGCGATATAGATACTATAAGTTGGTGGCGTGTTGATCATAGACTGATACTCAGCCTGAATTTTCCAGTTAAACACTGCAGGAGTCTGCTTGGAGGCACGATTCAACAAATCTTCACGCACAATCACGATACATAAGCCGGCTGGGCCTATATTCTTTTGTGCCCCGCCATAAATCACACCATATTTACTGATATCCACTGGCCGTGACAGTATATGCGAGGACATATCAGCCACTATAGGCACATCGCCCGCATCAGGAATGCCATCGAACTCAACGCCATTGATAGTCTCATTGGTGCAAATATGTAAATAGGCCGCGTGCTTATTTAGCTTCCAGTCAGCAA
>JAZJZG010000120.1:0-4549 GCA_040389995.1 Pseudomonadota bacterium
CTTATGCAACTGCACGACATGATGTTGCTGCTTTTCAGCTTGATTCAAGTCTGGTAAGAAAATTAGCCCTGACAAAGTGTGGTCGGCTAGACTTGCTATTTTCAGGTGAAGAAGCTGTCGGGTGTCACTTGGGTAACAGTTATATACATAGGGGCAAACGCTATTGGCATGTAAACCGGTTTGGTTATCCACATAAAGTGTTTTCCGATTACAAGTTATGGAGTGAAGTTAATTCTATTAACTTATATTTAGCACTTGAAGCAGCCATTGAGGATGGCTATGACTATTGTGATTATGGGTTAAGTTTGGCACGGCCTGGGTCTGGGTTAATTGAGTGGAAAAGACGCCGCAAAGGTTTTTTATCTACATACGGCAATTATGACTATATTTATTTAAGGCTTCCAGAAAATGGTGCAGCCAAGTTTCTTTGGGATTCCCCATTGTTTACTGTAGAAAATGGCAAAATTTGTCTTCATCTGGGCATCCCAGTAGGTAAAACGGATGAGGATGCGATTGCGCGTTACCATGAAATGGGCTATGGAGGGCTATTCAAGGTTTACCTACAATGTATTCAGCCGCCAAGCGAAAGACTTATTGAAATGATTCGAGATCTTTATGCGGATCAAGAATCTCAACCTATGATAATCACGTATCTTGTAAGGTAGTTTAGTCCAATAAAGGTACACCTCACAAATAGTGTGTTGGTGATACTTAAAAAGCAAATAGGTTAACATCCTAGTAGGGTTTTTAGCTATCAAAGTAAGCCAATTTACAGCGCTAGATATTAGGGAAACTACCGCGATGGTGGAGCGTTATGCACATATTGCACCTGATGTTTTAAAGGGTGCAATGGGGTGATTAGGAAACTTTATGAGTAGCTACGACTTAGCTACGGTGGCGTGGAAAGAAAAAAGCCCCGCATCGCTGTAGCCCCTAAAATTATGGATTACCAAACTTAGATGAAACTGAGAGCTCGATTATATTGACTCTAATTATGTAGGCAGTACAAATATAGGGTGATGACATTCCGCCCATTTGGGCTGTTGACAAACTCAATACTGAAGAGCAAAGTGATACTCCAATTGAGCAAATGGCGTATTCCTCCATTGCTCATTGCCAGTCGGGTTGTTGTGAAAGATTGCCTACAAGGAGACGTTCATGACAGACGTTAAGTGGGTTATTAAGGCTAGGGAATTCACTAACTGCAACTGTGCATACGGTTGCCCTTGCCAGTTTAATGCGCTGCCGACGCATGGCCACTGCCAAGCGGTCGTAGGGATGGAGATTGAACAGGGCTACCACGGCGTTACCAAGTTGGATGGCCTAAAATTCGCTGGTATTTTTTCTTGGCCCGGATCGATTCACCTTGGCAATGGTGAGGTGTTAGTGATCATCGACGAGCGTGCCACATCGGCGCAACGTGAGTCACTGTTGCGGATTCTGAGTGGTGAGGACACTGAACCTGGAGCGACAATCTTTCAAGTGTTCTCTGCAACCTATAAAAAAGTATACGACCCGGTATTCGCCCCTATTGATTTCGAAGTCGACATTGACGCGCGCAAAGCACGTTTGGTAGTGGCCGGAATCACTGAAGGTCGTGGTGCTCCGATACTTAATCCAGTCACTGGAGCGGAGCATCGTGTCCGTATTGATATGCACGACGGCTTCGAGTATTCGGTTGCGGAGATAGGACGCGGTTGGACCAAAACGTCGGGGCCGATACCGCTTACCTTGACAGATTCCTATGGCCAGTTTGCTCACATCAATCTTTGCCAGAGCGGCATCGTGCGCTGACAACGTGTGCCTAGTGTAGTGCTTGAAGCTGTACTGCGGCGCGACCGTTATATCGTGCTGGCCGCGCTGACGGTAGCGACCGGATTAGCTTGGGTCTATGTCTTCTGGCTCGCTTCAAGCATGAGCATTGGGGCCATGAACATGAGTTCCAAAGAAATGGCTGCGATGACCGCACCAATCTTCAAGCCATGGTCTCTTCGAGATTTCAGCTTCATGCTAGCGATGTGGGTAGTGATGATGATCGGTATGATGACGCCATCTGCGGTACCCATGATTCTGCTCTACGCACGTGTCGGAAGGCAATCCTCGACACAGGATCAACCATTTACGGCAACTGTGTGGTTTGCAGCAGGCTACTTATTGGTGTGGACTGGATTTTCACTCGTGGCTACTCTAGCACAGTGGATCTTAGAAAGTGTTGCGTTACTGACACCGATGATGGCGACGGAGAGTAATGTTTTCGGCGGCATCGTACTCATGGCAATTGGTATTTATCAATGGGCTCCACTGAAGTATGCATGTCTCGATCAATGTCAAGCGCCGCTTGCGTTCATTCAGCGTCATGGAGGTTTTCGTCGCAAAGCATCTGCCTCACTTCAGCTTGGTGCTGAACATGGAGCATATTGTGTCGGCTGCTGCTGGGCATTGATGGCATTGTTGTTTGTTGGGGGCGTAATGAACACTCTTTGGATTGCAGCGATTACAATTCTAATTCTGCTTGAGAAAATCATACCAACTGGTCGCATAATTCCACGTGTTGTTGGCTTTGTATTAATCGCAGTAGGTATCCGGCTACTAACTATGATTAGTAAGGTAGTGTAGCTGTAGGAGTTATAAGCTACTTTTCAAGTCTAATCGTCACCAGTCATACCCGCAATCATCTCAAAAGATAATCGGGTAATTAGTGACTTAGAGGCGCATAGCTGTAAACGGCGTCAAATAGAGTAATGACAATGTCATTTACATATGTGAGCAATTGATAGTAATGTATTTAATGTAGGTCAGCGGCAGTTAATCTGTGTGACTATATTGTCAACGTAACATTGTGAAGAGCGTTACTTATACTAGCAATGGCAACTAGATGGTTTGCCTGCTTGCTACAAATTAAAGGAGAATAACTATGCTTAAGAAATTACTCGCTATGACTTTAACCTTTACACTTGCCAGCATTAGTGGATTGGCACTTGCCAAACACGGACATGAGGCCGGTGGTGAATCTGCCGAACATATGAGTACAACAGGATTAGACAATACCAATGGCCATGATTCCGCTGACCGGGATAAAGGTCAGGAACATGCAGCCGATCGCCATAGCGATAAAGTAGAAGATAAAGCGGAAAAACATATGGATAAACATCACGGCAAGAAGAAATAAGATCGAGTGTATATATTCAAATAAACCCGTTTCGACGGGTTTTTTCATTTAAGCATCACCTCAGTTTATCGCCAAGTTGTGTCTAAAATACCCTCAAAGCAAACTCTAAATAGAAGGCTTGAGTGTTGATCTGTGGCTAATGTGATTTCACGCTGAATTTTAAAAGTGATGTAGCAGGCTTTTCAATTTGTCTATAGAAAAAATCCGCTAGGATTAGACTTCCTATCCATGAAATCAGCATGAAAAAAACTCCAGAAGCTGGGTTTGTAACATTTAACCAGCTAAAAATAGCGTTAGTAATCATTAGAACCGAGAAGTGCACAAGAAACAGGGAATAAGAAGTTATGCCCAGATAGTGCATGACTTTTTGCTGTACCAGTCCTTGTTTAATTTGCACGTGGCTTGTAGAAAACACTATCAGTGCTACGAGGACTGCAACCAGAAGCCGCAATCTAAAATCAATAAACAGAGCAAGTGTAGCTAGTAATACGTTTAGCCATAACCAGACTGTTGAATGTCCTCGTTGACTAGCCCAGTAGGCTATTGCTCCCATTCCATAAGCGCCGAAAAAGTACAAAGCCCAGTTATCATATTGTGGGTTGCGATTGAACCAGAAAAGAGAGGCAGTAGATGTGAGGGTAATAATTACAAGGATTGCTTTTTTGGAATCGGCAGCTTTCCCTCCAAGCCAGGCAATGCAAAGCATGACTAAAAAAAGCTGAAAATCGATAGCTATAAACCATGCCCCTGCCAATAATGAATCAAAATCCAGCACCCCCTGTAGTAGAAAGATGTGGGACAAAAATTGTGACAGTTTTGGTAAATCAGGAATGAATTCATTATCCGCTAAATCACGTGAGATGGCGGCACAAATTATTGCGAGGATTAGAGCGAAAAAGAATGGAACAACTAATCTTAAGTATCTATTAAATAAATTAAATGTTAAAGAAGAGATGTTATTTCTACCGGAAAATATAGAACGAGCTGCGAGATAGCCACCAATTACAAAAAATATCTGTACAGCTATTCGTGCATAGTCATATAACCAAGTTATTAGTGTTGGATATAGTTGCTGCACAGAATCCGAGATGGGGCCATAGGCTGCCAAGTGGTGCAACACAATAAGCTGGGATGCGATAGCCTTAAAGGCATCAATAATCGGAAAACGATTGGAGCTCACTCTCATGGCTTGCTTTTTTATAGCCTTTATTTATAAACAATCGGTGAATTACTGATTGAGCCGCTATTTTGTCTAATATTATGAAAATGTCCAAGGCAAAACATGGAGCTGTCCTCGCTAAGTAATTAAAATTATTAGGCGCGTATTTGTAAAGTATATATTTTGGATTAATACGTTATATGAATTTGTAACTCAGGTTG
>JAZJZG010000121.1:0-2295 GCA_040389995.1 Pseudomonadota bacterium
TTAGTGGTAACAGGAATGACCTTATTAGGTATTATCGGAATCGTCATTGCTGCTACCATGTGGTTCACTGTACCATTACTAGTTAGTAATGTACTAAAAGTTAAACAGAGCGACCCTGTACAAACTGGTTTGGCTTTCCAGCTAATTGCCTTAGCAATTCCTTTTGTATTAATCAACGTTGGGCTACGAGCCATACTTGAGGGCTACTTGCGATTTGATTTAACCAATTCCATACGGCTACCTTTCGGAGTTTTTACCGTTACCTCACCGGCTGTTGTTGCTTACTTTGGTTATGGACTGCCAATGATTGTGATGACTTTGTTTGTAGGTATTCTCATCATGATGCTGGCTTATATCAGAATGCTATGGGTTTCAACCAATGAAAACATTGCGAAAGGGGGGCGTCCGCTATGGCATATAGCAAAAGACCTTTTGACCTTTGGTGGCTGGATATCGTTAAGCAATTTCATAGGGCCGATTATATTCTACATAGACCGTTTCGTGATTAGTGCCATATTATCTGTAGCTGTAATGACGTACTATGTCACACCTTACGAGGCGATTACGAAAACCCTGTTCTTATCATCGGCAATTGCAGGATCGTTATTTCCAATTTTCGCAAAGTCTTCAAGCACCCAGGAAACAGACCACATTGAAATTATGTTAACCGGAGCCAGAATAGCCGCCATGGTAATGTATACAATAGTACTGATTTCAGCATGTTTCGGATACGCCTTACTCGATTTTTGGGTCGGTAAAGATATTGCCATGAATGGCACCCGGCCTCTTCAGATTCTGGCAGTAGGGGTATTTTTCAACGCGATTGCTTACATGCCATACACTCTGATTCAAGCCAGTGGTCGCGCAGACCTTGTGGCGAAACTGCATCTGTTTCAATTACCAATTTATGTACTTCTTATGTGGCTTTCAGTCTCCCACTGGGGATTAGAAGGAGCGGCATTTGTTTGGTTAGGCCGAGCCTTGCTAGAAATGACTATATTCTTTGCGTGGACTAAAAAAATGGCTCCAAATAGCAAAACCTCTAATCACGTTCCTGTCTACCTATTATGTGGAGCAATTGGTTTGGCACTAGCACTTGCATTAAGTAATGCAAGTGCTAGCATACGTCTCATTACATTGGTTGTCGCATTAATATTATTCCATTCCTGCTTCTGGTTCTGGGTGCTTAAACCCTCTGAACGGCTTTGGGTTAATCGAAGACTGATATCAATTTTTACTAAGGCAACCTAAACAGAGCCAATAATGTTGCCCATATAATCTTCATATCACCCCAAACAGAATGATTATTAACATAATCAATATAATAACCAAGCTTAATAGGTAGAATTTTCTCTACATATACCGTCTCAGGATCATTAGACTGTCCAAGTATAGTATTCTCATCTTTGAACTCAATAGATGCACGATCAGTAATCCCTGGTTTAACAGAAAGCACTAGATCTCGGACGTCATCTGGATAACAAGCAACATATCTTGGAACTTCTGGTCGCGGACCCACTAAACTCATGCGCCCCTCAATAACGTCCACTAATTGAGCAATTTCATCCAACTTGTTTTTGCGAATAAACCCGCCAATTCGCGTAACGCGGCTATCGGCGCCAACCGTAATCTGTAAACCATGCTTCTCTGCGTCTGTCACCATGGTTCTGAACTTGTGAATACTAAAGACACGTCCGAATTGGCCCACTCGCTCTTGCCTAAAAAACACTGGTCCCGGTGAGTCAATCTTGATCAGCAAAGCCAATAAAATAAACAGTGGCGAAAGTACTAGCAGGCCAATCCCAGCGAAAAAAAAGTCAAATAAACGCTTAGCTATCAAACTAAAGCCACTTTCACCGCTTCTACAACCCTCATAACATCTTGATCAGTCATGCGTGTGTAAATTGGCAGAGATGCGGTCCTTTCGAAAACGGCTTGGCTTACTGGAAACATCTCCGGCTTCAAATTGTAAGTATCTCTCCAATAAGGCTGTAAATGCAGGGGTATGTAATGAACACTCATACCAATACCTTGATCAAACATTCTTTTAATGAACTCATCACGACCTACAGTTACTGACGGTGCAAGCTGGATTACATATAAATGCCATGAATGAATATCCCCATCTACCGCCTTCGGCGGCAACACTAAAGGCAAGTCTGCAAGATACTCATTGTATTGGTCAGCTATTTCAGCCCTCCTTTTTTGAAAGGAGTCAGCTTTTTTTAGCTGATGAATCCCCATCGAAGCCGCAATATCAGTCATATTGTATTTAAATCCCGGCGCTACAATTTC
>JAZJZG010000121.1:2305-5850 GCA_040389995.1 Pseudomonadota bacterium
ATCTCGACTAATGCCATGCAAGCGCATAATTCTAGCTCGTGCAGCAATGTTCTTATCCCTCGTAACCAGCATGCCACCCTCACCCGTGGTCATGGTCTTGTTTGCATAAAAACTAAATATTGTCACGTCAGTATCTAAAGCCCCTATCATCTGCCCACTACTTGTAGTGGGCAATGCATGTGCAGCATCTTCGACTATGTGAAGGTTATATTTATGAGAAATTTTAATTATCGCGTCCATGTCAGCAGCACGCCCAGCAAAATGTACCGGCATAATAGCTTTAGTACGCGGCGTAATAGCCTTTTCAACGCACATCGGATCAATACATAGTGTTTTAGGAGAAATATCTAAAAATACTGGATCTGCTCCCATATAACGAATAACCTCTGCAGTAGCAGTAAACGTATGCGTTGTGGTAATAACCTCATCACCAGGCCCTACTCCAATTGCATCTAACGCCAAGTGCAAGCCAGCAGTAGCAGAATTAACTGCGACAGTCTCCAAATCTTCCGATTTTAAATATTTAGCAAAGTCAGCTTCAAACATCTTGACCTTCGGCCCTGACGTTACCCAACCAGAACGCAGGGAAGCAACCACTTCAGCTATTTCGTCCTCTCCAATCTCGGGAAGGGCAAAAGGCAAAAACTCACTCATAATTTCAATCCAATTAGGTTATATATTTATGCAGACAGTTGCTTCTCATAGTGAAACATATCCCGCCTGCCATTTTGTTTAAAGCTGCTGACAACGCTATATCCTTGCTTCTGGTAAAATGCATTTACCCTATCGTTACTATTGACATCAGTACTAAGATAAACATACTCAGCACCTCGTATCATAGCCTCGCTCTCAAATGCAATCATTAAGCGACCTGCTACGCCAGTACCTTGACATGATATTGATGCGCCAATACTGCTAAGTAATGTAGCAGACGATCTAGCAATAGGACTCTCACCATGATATCGCATAGCATAAAAAAGTTTTCTACATACAGGCAGCGGATTCTTTATTATCGATGGTATTGCCTTCAACACAAATGCGATACCGCGCCTGCGCCGCAAATCTGAAAAGAAAATTTCTGGTGCCGAGGTGCCGGCAGCAAACGCAACAATTCGCCCATCTTTTTTGGCTACTAAGAATATTCCATATGGTGCAGATTGGAACCCTTCATAAAGCTCTTTTAAGAAAGAAAGTCCGAGTGAGGTCAAAAAAAATCCTGGGAAGACTTGCATATGGAGCTTGGCGACTTCTTCAATGTCAGTAATTTCAGCCTTTACAATTATCATGCTACTCTCACAACATCCTCAAAGAACTTAATATATTGCCCTGTGATTTTGTCCTTTTGGTAATGATCTTCTAGGTATTGCCTTCCTTTATTTCCAAGCAGGCGTCTACGCTCATTATTTTCTGCAAGAGAGGCGATAGCATCTACTAGAGATGCGCTATTCTCGGGTTCGATAACCTCTCCACAACCTGCACGACTTACTAATAAAGCTGTTTCACTATCAAGATCTACTGAAGCAATTACTGGTCGTGCTGCAGCCATGTATCCAAGCACTTTACTAGGAACAGAGAACCTACCCTTCCCACGCCGTAAGGTTACTATAGAAATATCTGCAATTGCTTGAACCTCTGGTAATTTAGCTCGTGGTTGAAATGAAGAAAACACAACATTTGTCAAAGAGTTAGCAATGGCCAATTCTTTTAACCGAGTTACCGCTGGCCCCTCTCCAACAAAAACAAAGCGTATATTAGGCAATTTGCCTTGCAGAATCTGCGCTGCATGTAAAACCACTTCTGCGCCTGCAACCAAGCCGATAGTGCCAGCATACAAAACAACAATATGCTCAGATAACAATCCTAATTGAGCACGAAATTGATTATCCCGTATACCTGGCTCTATCTCCCTCAGGTCAATCCAGTTTGGAATCATAGCAACATTGTCATCCTTAGCGCCTAGTTGGACACAATGCCTTCGAAACTGCTCGCAAATCACGGCCAATCCATCAGCAGATTGATAGCCACGTTTCTCAACCCATCGAAGCACTCTAATTAGCAAAGGGTTACTTATCAAGCCTAATTCAATAGGGACGTCAGGATGCAAATCCTGAACATTTAAAACTAATTTAGCACGTCGGATTCTCGCAATGGTTGGCAAAGTAAGTCCTACTGACAATGGCTGAAACACAGCAAAAATCAAATCATAGCGAGGATTTACCAGAAGCGCCCATGCTGACGAAAATGTAAATGACAAAAACGTTATCATGCGCTTAATTTTTCCAACTGAAGGTGACGTATAAAGGTACATTCGCCTAACCTTCACTCCATCGATGCTCTCTTTCATACTCCATTGTTTTCTATAACCCCCAAACACCACCCCTGACGGATGATTTGGAAAACCAGTTATTACGGTTACATCATGCCCCTTAGAAACCAAAGAAGATGCTAATTCCTGAATCATATAACCAATAGGAGCCTGTTCAGGGGGGTACCACTGGGATAAAAGAATAACCCTCATCCGCAGCTTCAGGTTAAAAGTTGAATAGAGTTAATCATAAGGTACGCCATAACAACCCAATGTAAAGCATACAGCCTGGTTATAGTTAATACTTTGGTCATTTGTTAATTAACCTGCCATAAGTATCTTCAAACCGAATAATGTCGTCTTCTCCTACATAATCACCACATTGCACTTCAATAATACTTAGTGGTTGATCACTCATATTCGCAAGGCGATGGCGGTGGGTTTTGGGTATATAGGTTGATTGATTCTCATTGAGGGTGAACTCAACTTCACCATTGGTAATAGTAGCCACACCAGAAACTACCACCCAGTGTTCTGAGCGATGTTTGTGCATTTGCATGGAAAGTTTAGCGCCGGGGTTTACAATAATTCGTTTAATTTTAAAGTTGGTAGATTCTTCAAGCACCGTATAACTACCCCATGGACGATAAGCTGTGCGATGTATATCAGTAAGCTCTGGCTGTTTTGCTCTTACATTTGCCACTAATTGCTTAATGTCTTCTGTACGGCTACGATCACAAATCAAGGTAGCATCGGCTGTTTGAATCACAGCGATATTACTAAGGCCAAGGGTTGCTAGTAATCCATGTTCAGTCCATAACAAACTACTTTGTGTATCCTCAGTTAACACATCGCCATGTATCACATTGTTTTGTGCATCTTTTTTCTGACGTTGGTATATAGAATCCCAGCTACCTAAATCACTCCAAGCCATATTAACCGGTACGACCGCAACCTTATCAGATTTTTCTGCCAGGCCATGATCCATAGATACGCTAGTAAAGTCCGCATAGCTTTCGGCCAAATTTCCATCATTGATACCACTGATTTTTTGAAATATCGCAGGTTGATACTGCTCCAGCATTTGCATAAAGACCTTGGCTTTAAACACAAACATGCCGCTATTCCACAAAAAATTTCCGGACCTCAAATAGGCTTGCGCCGTTTTCAAATCGGGTTTTTCACGAAATTGTTTCAGACGATAAATGCCCGTTCCCCTTCGCGAGGCGACACGTTCTGC
>JAZJZG010000122.1:0-10623 GCA_040389995.1 Pseudomonadota bacterium
CGCTTAGGGAAATTTGCTGGCGTACTCAACCCTGGCTTACATGTGATTAACCCGATTTTTACCAAGGTGAGCTACAAAGTCACCACTAAAGACATTATTTTAGAGGTGCCGCAACAAGAGGTGATTACCCGTGACAATGCAGTGATTTTAGCCAATGCAATCTCGTTCATTAGAGTATCTAATGTCGAACGAGCTGTATACGGTATTGAAAATTTCCGTGAAGCGATGCGTAATATGGTGCAAACTAGCTTGCGTTCGATTATTGGCGGCATGGATTTAAATCAGGCACTTACCTCGCGTGACCGTATTAAAGCTGAGCTTAAAGCTGCCATTGCTGACGAAGCGCAAGACTGGGGCTTAACCGTAAAGTCCGTGGAAATTCAAGACATCAAGCCTTCACCTAATATGCAAGAGGCCATGGAGCGACAAGCCGCAGCAGAACGTGAACGTGTAGCCGTAGTAACTGAGGCGGAAGGTGCAAAGCAATCGCTTATTTTAAACGCTGAAGCACGCTTAGAAGCAGCTCGCAAAGATGCTGAAGCACAAATGGTGGCAGCAAAAGCCTCTGCTGAATCGATCAAATTCATCACCGAAGCTGTAAAAGAGAACAATGCCTCTGCCATGTTTTTATTGGGTGATCGCTACATTACTGCTTTACAAAAGATGTCATCTTCTGAAAACAGCAAAATCATTGTCATGCCAGGTGACTTGGTTGGTGCAGTTAAAAGTCTAGTCGGCGGCAAATAACCGTCTCTAAGCAGAACAAACGATACAGGCTGGGTCTTTGCCTAGCTTGATCGTACGCCACTCGGTAGACATTGCATCTAATAATAACAAACGCCCTTGTAAGCTCTCACCGATGCCCATCAACAACTTTAATGCCTCCGCTGCCTGAGTCGTTCCTATCATACCGACGAGCGGTGCAAATACGCCATTTTCGGCACAACGCATTTCAACATCGTCACCGGCATCCGGAAACAGGCAATGATAACATGGGCTAGTATTTGAGCGCATATCAAACACCGTTACCTGCCCCTCAAAACCAATAGCGGCGCCTGAAATCAGCGGCTTTTTCAACTTGACGCATAATCTATTCAGCATATAGCGCGTGGCAAAGTTATCACTGCAATCAATCACCACATCGGCTTGCTTAACCAATACTGCGAGCTCATCTTCTGTCGATTTCACACAAACAGTATTCACAGTAATAGTGGGGTTAATTTCGAATAAGGTCTGCTGTGTGGAAATGGCCTTATTTGTACCAACGGCGGGCGTGGTATGCGCAATCTGGCGCTGCAGATTGGTTAAATCTACAATATCAAAATCACAAATCGTCAATGTACCAACACCGCCTGCCGCGAGATATAAAGCAACTGGCGAGCCTAATCCACCAGCACCTATTATCAGCGCATGGCTATTAACGAGCTTTTCTTGGCCTTCGTAGCCGATCTGCGGCAATAGGATATGTCGGCTATAACGTAAAAGTTGATTATCGTTCATAAATATTAAGGTAATTGACCTGCGGAAACCATTCTATTTAGGTAAAGGCTAGTTGGAATCCACACAACCAAATCATCAAATTCTCCGCCTATTGCAGTGGTGTTTTTTGTAACATCTCTGCTATAAAAAGTAGTACCTGCTGCGTTATTACCATTTACATCTTCATCAACATTTGTCGCCGAAGTATCAGCAATTTGAGACCCGTCATCCTGAAAAGCCCAACTAGCTGACTTACCATGAGAAACAATCACTGCAGGAATATTTGGTATATTTGATATTACACCATTGACGTCACGAGCTTTTACTGTGATATCACCATTACTAATAAGTAGGATTTTGGTAATCGAATTAGAAAAACTCGGTGACACACTGTAGCGATATAAATGTCCCCAGCCATCTAGTTTCTGGAAGCCAAGCTCCGCCCAAGGTAAAAAACCTACTCGCTTATTGCATATTCCTGTTGAGCTATTTCGGTCTTCAGCCCCATTAGCAACTGAAATAGCAGGACAAGGTAAATATCCATGAGACATGCCATAACCGACCATAACCTCTCTTATCTCCCCTAACTTCTGCCTACTTTCACTAAATACCGATTGTTCTTGAAGTGTAACTAAAGGCAAAACCATACCTCCAAGAAGTAACCCTACAATAACAAGTGTTATGGTCATTTCAACTAAAGTGAAACCTGCCATTACAATTAAATTTTTCTCACTCATGGAATACTCATTGCACGATCATTAGTAACGTTGTTAATTGTCAATGGGCGGTCATAAATAAAATCCAGCGGTGTGGCATTCTCACCTTCAAAATAGTTTGATACAGAACTTTTACTTACCCGACTTTGAGTTGAAATGGCTTTTCCTGCCGAAATAATCACCATGTTTTTCATATTTTGTGGGGCTAAAGTCGCATTATTCAAAGTTAATTTCTGTAATCCCGCGCAGTTCGGTGTCGTTATCTCACAAGCAGGCGCTATTCCATAGTAAATAAGCTCACGCCATAAATTTTGCTGAAACCAATTGCCCGCTTGAAGACCTTTCAATATGGACGTTGATGTCCAGGTAGACCCAGACTGATCCAGATTGAAAACAGGAATTCGGCCTTCATAATTTAAATTCTGCGAATTACATCCGGCAGTAATATTTACAGAAGTGCTCACAATACAGCTTGTGTCACTAAAAAGTGCTGGATATGGATAATAAGAATTAGTGTTATAGTAAGTTAGGAATGCATCTCGAACCTGTGTCAGAACATAAGTCTCCATGGCCACAGCCATTTCATCTCTAGTTATCACAATTAATCTATCATTTAAAACAACATTACTATTAGCATCTTTTATAGGCCCTAGTATAAAACCATCAGAACCACTACCGTCAGTAAAGCTCGCATTATCTTCGCCGAACGCTACATCAAGGTAATTATTAGGGTTATTTAATCCAGTAACGCTTCTATTTTGTACATAACCATCTTGGCGAGTGATGGGATTCCCAGGAGAGAAAATAACTGCGACAACCCCACTACCATTTGTAGCATCATAAATCACTTTGCCAGCACCATCTCTAACTGTAATAGTACCTAGTGTGTCACTATTTAATGGTCTAGTTCTAGTATTATTTTTATAGTTATTTGACACGGCATACCAGAGATGTTCACCATAGCCGTCGGTGATATCACCTAAGCCTAGCGTTTTCCAGGGTAATCTACTTAACCTAAGTGTTTGATTATTACCCGCCGCATTTCCACAACTTGACTCTGCAATTCCATCATTGTTTGTATCCGGGCAAGGAAGGTCCCCAGGCCTTGAGCAGTTTGTATTACTAACACATGTGACACTATTTAAATAAGTATTGTTAAGTGAATAATAAATTAATGCCTCTTTAGCTTTTTTCAAAGCATCCGTTGTTTTTTTCTCATTATATATAGCTACAGTTGTTGTGTTGTATTTTGCATAGATTGTTGCGGCCATAACTATTGTTATGATCATCATAAATACAAGAAGTGATGCTCCTCCTTGTTTATGCCTAGAATGATAGTAGCTCATAGAAATTGATATTTAAACTTGCTACTCAAGGTTTAGGAGAGATTATCCCACTAGCATCATCAATCACACCCGTTTCTTCTAGGTTCAACCTTTTGCCCTTTTCTATAATTCTAAGCTCTTTAATTTGATTAGTTTCTGGCTCATATACTTGACCAGCCTTGAGCCGCACGTGTTTGCCATTAGCCGGGATTTTTAAATTCAACCCATCAGAACCTTGGTTCGTTGTTGAACCGCTCTGTTTACTTAATCGACCGATTTGCACATTATCTACTGTGCTATCTTCTTGCACCGGCTGATTATTGATCCACAAGGTACTTTTACTGCCATCACTGCGCTTCACGTAACCCTGCAGAGCAATGGGGTTTGGTAACTCGACAGGAATACCTTTATCCATTTCGTTTGGCTGCGGGTCATTTTGCGGATTAACAATCTTTAATTTTTGATTCTGCCTTAAATAGTCGAGGTTATTCCGCTCACTGGGGCGAGTAAACAATCTGCCCAAGTTATCATCCGGTGCTGCTTGGAGCTGCGTTGTAAATGAAAAGACGAATAGGCCAATCACCAAGCCCGTTAATACCTTGCATGAGTGCATAGTGGTACACATCATGGTTTTAGCGACGCCTGGATAGGCGCTGGCTCGCGCAGTGTGAGCCAATCTAACTCACACTGCGCATGCAAATTAGCAACCAGTTGCTTGCTTAAGGCGCCGCTTGCATTGAGCCTAGTGATTTCGCAGTCGCGTAACATAAAGGGAGCAGCATTTTCCGCACTTAATGATTCGGTTAATTTAAGTATATCGCCCTCGTGTAGCATATCAAAATCTAGCTTCATGACAGATCTATGCAATGAAAACCCACCCAAGCTGGGGGCAAAACTTGGTTTATATTCTTCTTGTTGGCTGATGCTGTATTTAATTCCAAATAATTTATTGCTGTTATGCTGTTCGCGCAGTGCTTCCACCCACTCTATTCGATGCTCTTCGCCAACGAGGCCTTTATTGATCAGCGCCTGATATTGTGGCAAATATTCAGTAATGGTATCTTTTTCCATCCCGGATGATTGGTAGCGTTGACGGGCGGCGTTAAGCAGGTTTTGTTGCTTTTGCATAAGTGTTGCTTGGGCTTTACTATAGCTTTGTGCAAAAGCCAGCATGAGCGAAATGGCAATCAGCACTATCCCCAACATCACTAAAGGGAGTCGTAATTTTAACCAGTCTTGTGAATCTAGTTTCATAAGGTATTTATTTTGCTCCTACTTCTGCGGGGGCCTTAAGTACGACTTTAAGCTTAAATAGCGCTGGTTGCGCTTGAGCAGTCCGTTCATCTGTTGTGCTGCCTTGTAAATTCACATAAGAACTCACATTTACCGGCTCTTGCAGCACCTCGACTGCCGCAACTCTGGCGTCAGCTTTTAATGTTGTCACGAACCTCTTCACGCTATCTAACGCATCGCGGTAATCTCCCTTAAAACCTGCTATCTCTGCCGTAACAAAACCTAATTCCAGCAGTTTTGTAGGGTCATTTACTGGCTCTGCGCGCGCATTTACCTGCGATCCATTGGCTGGCACGGGGATTGTGATGAGTTTATCTTCATCCTTAATGCCGAGGTCATTAGTTAATACCCAGCGCAACCTGTCCAACTGGATTTCTGGCGATTGCTCGATAGCTGCACTCACTACCTGCATGACACGACGCGGTGATTTTGGATAAGAGCTAAGCGCTTTATCTAGCTCTACCGCCGCTTTTAAATCGGCTGCACTGATGGATGTAACGGGAAAGTTTTTAGCTACCTCATCATACCTATGCTGCTGGATTGCAGTATCCTGTTCAATCTGGTTAAGTGCAGATTGTTGCCCTAAACCTTGCTTAACAATCCAGCCAGTCACACATAAACCAATCACACTAATCGCCAGTGTCGCTATCTTTATACTCTTTTTGAGCATACTAAACTGATATTGTTTAGTCAGTGTTTCTGGTGCCAGATTATCCACTTCATGCCCGCTCGCTAATAGCTGCATGTGCAATAATTCTGGCATTTTCTGCACTAAAGCTATTGGCAAATTAAAGTGTTTTGCAAATTGGCTCAAATTAATATCTGAACACTCTATGCCCTGCTCTTGGCTGATTCCCTGGCTGATTTGCTGCGTTGCACCATCTATGCTGGCCAAGACTAAGTTAATGGGTGTTTCGCGTGATAGAAAACGCTGACTGATTAAATAGAGTCGCGTTTTTTCCGTTTCAACTAAATAGAAATAACCTAATTGATTGGCGGCGGTTGGTACATTCGGCATCAAGCGGCTCATGCGCAAACGCCCATTATGCAAATAGGTTTGGCGCAAGCCTGAAGTAAGCTTTTCACATAATAGAATATGCGGTGCCATCAGTTTTAGCTGCCGCACCAATACCTGACTCAGCATAGGCAATAAATACACGCCAACTAACCGTGTGCCTGCCGCTTGCATTACCTTTATCCAAGGTTGTAAAAACTCGACATTATTAAGTGCAACAAATAAAAATTTGTCATCCCTGCGTTTATTTTTATCACGATTGATAAAATGCGCAGTACGATATTCTAGGCCACGGTAGAATTGATTCAACTTGCGCAGGGTAAGCTCACGCTTAGCCGCACCAGTGGTATGCGGCACACTTTCTAGCCGATAATCTTCTTCTACTGCGTCAGCGATCAGATAGACTGGCGTAGCAAGGTATTGCTGCAAAAACTCCGCAAAAGCCTCATGGCCGGCAGCATCATTAGTAAAAGTCTGGTTACCCTGTAATTTACCCGCGTGCCAAAGTCCAGCCAGCAGACTATGGGCTGTTGCGCATAACACTAATTTATTTTGACTACCTTTTATCATGACTAGCGGTCAGTCTCTAGATTTTAAGTTTGCTAAATGAATCATAAACCGGGCCCAGCACTGAGAACATTATGAAGCCAAGAATCGCGCCCAACAACACGGTAAGCGCAGGTTCTATCATTTTCAGCATTTTCTGCATGGCATCATTCACGTCTCTATCGTAAAAATAACTGATATTAAGCAGCGACTTATCCAATGCACCCGTACTTTCTCCCACGCGAATCATGCGCACCACTAGCGGTGGAAATAATCCCGCATTACGAAAACTCTCACTCATGGAGTCACCCGCGTTGATTTGTGTATGCGCGCGGCTAAGCGCATCGGCCACAACCTGATTACCTACGATTTTTTCACAGATTTTAATCGCATCTAAAATTGGAATACCTGTTTTATACATAAGTGCAAAATAGCGCGCAAAACGCGCCATGATGATTTTATGCAGAATCGGCCCAGTGATTGGCAAGTTCAGCTTAATCATATCAAACCGATAACGCGCCATCGGATTGGCCTGAATAAAGCTCGCCAGGCCAACAAAAGTTAAAATCGGTACGCCAATAATCAGCCACCAATAATTAACGAATGCATTAGAGATAACGATTAATATTTTAGTATTTAACGGCAGCTCTTGACCCATATTGTGCAAAAATGACACCATCTGTGGCACAAGATACGTCATTAAAAAAGCAACTGCACCTAATACAACCACGGCAACAAATGCAGGATAGGCCAATAATTTTTTAGTTTGCGACACCAGTTCGTCCTGCCAACGAATGGTGTTAAATAGATTATTAAACACCTCCGGCAGCTGACCAGTTTGCTCACCGGCATCAATCAGGCTGACAAACACTTCACTAAACACACTAGGATGTTCTGCCAAGGCTTGCGAGAGCATTTTGCCACCCTCAACCTCGGCGCTCACTGCACCCAATACTTTTTGAAAGTAAGGGTTGGGGTTGCTTTCGCGCAAATCATGCAAACACTCTAACAGCGGCACACCAGCACTGGTTAATTGCTCCAGTTGAAAACAAAACATGACCAAATCTTGATTACTGACCTTATTGCGATTAAACAAATTCGTCGATTTCTTTGCAATGCGG
The DNA here is from genome assembly GCA_040389995.1 of Pseudomonadota bacterium. Taxonomy (GTDB): domain Bacteria; phylum Pseudomonadota; class Gammaproteobacteria; order Burkholderiales; family Methylophilaceae; genus Methylotenera. Next base: position 7,496 of record JAZJZG010000122.1, read on the forward strand.
AAGGTAATTAAATCTAAACCCATACGTTCCAGGCGGATTTCCAGATCTACTTCATTAAGCGCATCTACCTGCCCCATCGCCGGACGACCTAATTTATCTATCGCTTTGTAGTTAAAGGACGGCATAGTGAAATAAATGGTGAAATAATATGCTTATGTAGCTGACGTTTTAGATGCAGTGCTACGGCTAGTTTTCGTAGGTTTAGCACTCACCAGGCTCGTGTCGGTAAAACTGCCATTCATAAAGCTAGCATCCATGCGACTAGTTAAATCAATCACGCGCATCACTTCCGCCACACTGGTATAGCCTTCCAGGATACGTCGCACGCCATCTTCAGCTAGGGTGATAAAACCTTTATCCAGGGCTAATTTTTTCAACTCATCTAAATGGGCGCGGCGTGAAATCAACGAGTCTATATCACTATCGATGCGTAATAGCTCAATAATCGCCATACGTCCACGATAGCCATTTTGATTACAATGTTTGCAGCCTTTGGCCTTATAAATTTGCGGCTTGTCACTCGGTTTAAGCCTGAGTATCTTACGTTCAAGTTCATCCGGTTTGTGTGGCTCTTTGCAATGCGGGCATAGCACCCGTACCAAGCGCTGCGCAACCACGCCTATGATATTTCCCGCCATAATATCAGGCAAAATACCGATATCGGTTAGCCTCGGAAAAGCACCTAGTGCAGAGTTGGTATGTAAAGTACTAAACACTTGATGACCGGTCATCGCCGCCCGAAACGCCATCGTCGCAGTATCAGCATCACGAATCTCACCGACTAAAATGATGTCAGGATCTTGCCGCATGATAGAACGTATGCCGTTGGCAAAGTCTACTTTATTCACTTCTGCTACCGAGGTTTGCCGCATCATATTCACTGGGTATTCCACAGGATCTTCCAGTGTCATGATATTTACCGCCTCGGTATTCCGATGAGACAATAATGAATAAAGCGTGGTGGTCTTACCGCTACCAGTAGGCCCCGTTACAATCACAATCCCTTCTGGGCGTGTCATCATCAGGCGCAGTTCATCCAGAGTATTGGGGCGCAAGCCCATGCGCTCCATCGGAATAATCGATTTTTCACGATCCAATACCCGCAATACGATATTTTCGCCATGTATAGTCGGATGCGTAGAAACCCGGAAATCAATCGGTCGACCACATAAATTCATGTTCAAACGACCATCTTGTGGCGAACGTGTTTCGGCAATATCCAGGCCACTCACTACTTTTAAGCGCACCGCTACCCCGCCCCAATAGCTTTTATGCAGGCTACGGACTTGCTGCAATACACCATCAATCCTATAGCGAATACGTAGAAATGCGAATTCTGGCTCAAAGTGTATATCCGACGCGCCACGCTTTACTGCATCCATCAACAATGCACCTACCAGGCGTACTACTGGCTGCGTATATTCTTCACCTTCTGCACTCAAACTTTGATAATCGATTTCGCCTGTTTCAATTTCACGCAAAATACCATCAACAGAAAGCTCATAGCCGTAAAACTGATCGATATATTCTTCAAGCTGCGCTTCAGCCGCCAGCACAGGTTTAAGCTGGATTTGCCCACCGAGCATCGCGCGAAGCTGATCCAGCGCCACCACATTGAACATATCCGCCATGGCAACCACCATGGTCTTAGTCGCGTCATCATAGGCGACGGGCAACAAGTGATAACGGCGAGAAAAGTCTTGCGGCACCATTTTCAATGCCTCTAAATCCGCCACTACGGTAAATAAATCAATGCTTTCTTGGCCTATGGTATGCGCCACGATATCACGCACCATGGCCTCGGTCACAAAACCCAAGCGCACTAATTGACGGCCTAGCGGCAGGTCATTCTGCTCTTGCTCAATCAATGCAATACGTAACTGATCCTGACTGATCAGTCCTTGTTGCATCATAAGTTCGCCAAGGCGAAGTTTACGTCGCTGCTCTGCCATTATTTCAGTCTACCATTCCAGCTGTTAGTTTTAATCATGTTCATTGTTGTAGCGCGCGGATTCTAGCTTCCAACTGCGCTCTATCTGGGCTAGCTGCCCCGGATTTGTTTAATAACTCCAAAGCCCGCTCGTACTGCTTTAGGGCAAGATTAGATTTACCTAACTGATCTAAGCTAATAGCTAAGTTAAACGCGTAATCTGCATTATTTGGCGCAAATCGACTGGCATTAAAATAAGCCTCCTGTGCTGCGGGCCACTGATTTTGTGCTGCATATAGATTACCCAAAGCAGCATGCAAGTTGGCGCCATCCGGCTGCAAAGCGAGCATGCTTTTAATGCGGCTTTCTGCACCGACCACATCAGCATTTGCTTGCGAACTTAAAATAGCCGACTGCGCTATGGTATTTCTAGGCTCAATCTCCAGTACTTTTTGATACCAGCCCACAGCATCGGTATCCCGGCCTTGTCGTTGTGCAATGGCCGCCATGCCTAATAAAGCATCGACATTACTTACATCGCGCTGCAATACCTGACGATATTGCTGCTGTGCTGAAGCATCCTCACCACGATTAAACGCCTGATAGGCTGACAACAGCGTTGGGTCAACACCAGAAGTAGGCGCCTTGCTAACCAATTGCAGAGTTGTATGCTTTTGTGAGCGTTTTGGTGTATTTACTGAGGCAGCCTCATCGCCCATGTACACCTCACTAGCGCTTTGCTTCAATTGTTTACCGCTTGATTTTCTAAACGCTTCGTTTTCCACAGCGCCACTATTTGGCTTTGATTTAGACGCAATCAATACATCACTGTTTGGTTTTTCTACTACAGTATCTGAAATCGAGGTCTGATTATCTGCATCTCTATCTCGCCCGCTATTGCTAGCAAAGGTGGCGGCAGACTCTGCAGAAGTCTGCCTGGAGTCTATGGTATGCGTATTTTCTGGGGATGTACCAACTGTCGCCGTAGCACTGTCATGCACTGCCATTGGTGGCTGGACGGGCGGGTCAGGTTTAATTGCAACCTTGACAGGCATCGCTAAAGTTTTGATATAAGCAAAACCTTGTACACCAAGCCATATCATTAAGACACCTGCCACTGCCAACAAAACTAGGGCTGATTTTGCCGTCGGCGTTTTAACGGCTTTGTTTGCCACAAACACGTTGGCTGCTGCCTTTT
>JAZJZG010000123.1:0-687 GCA_040389995.1 Pseudomonadota bacterium
ACTGGATTTGGAAAATATCCAAAGATGAATCGGTTGTTGATATGCTTTGCGATTCCGCCGCGCCCGAAATTCTGTTTGCTGAAGTTGATAATTCTATAGACAAGTATTCGGCAACAATTTACGGCAAAGGACTTGCAAATCTTGTAAACAGGTTGGACATCCGGAATGTCCGCTCGGTAATTTCAAAAGGCTGGTGGTGTCTGGAAGTAGAAAAAAAGAAAGGAACTTAACATGGAAATGGTAAAATTATTCCCGATAAAGTGATAGCAGATATAGATGTTATTATGTTTGATATTCAAGATTCAGGTATGCGCCATTATACGTATATTTCTACGCTTTATCATGCGATGAAAGTAGCTGCTCAGTATAATAAACAGATGGTGATTTTTGATCGTCCTAATCCTCTGGGTGCGCGCATGGAAGGGCCGGTGGTAACGCAGCAACTCAAATCGTTTATCTCAATTGCGCAAGTACCGTTACGCCATGGTATGACAGTTGGCGAGCTTGCGTGGTACTTCAATAAATATGAATTGGAAAAGCCTGCTGAGTTACATGTAGTTAGAATGCATGGCTATGATCGCCGTGCACGGTTTGTGGCTCAGAATGAATTAGCGCAACCGCTTTCCCCTGGTTTGCGTACAGAACAGGCGTGTTATGGGTATAGCTTTTTGGGATTGCTGGGTGAAA
>JAZJZG010000123.1:697-1820 GCA_040389995.1 Pseudomonadota bacterium
CAATGTGTTACCTTGCCAAAATCATTGAATATCAGTAAACGTGCATGGAATCAATTGAATAAAGAACTTAAGAAATGTGGTGTTAGTACTCGGCCGCATGCGTATACTGATCCCAAATCGAATAAAAAGTTTGGCGGTCTTGCATTGCACTTTGATGATATAAATAAAGTTAACTCGTTTGAGGCATTGTGCACTGTCTTAACCTTTTTTAAAAAACAAGGCGTGAAGCTTTCATTCTCTCGCGATTTTGATTATGCCGTGGGCACCAAATCACTGCGCCAAATTTTGCAAGATCAGCCGCTGAATGAATCGCTAGCGGATGAAATTAATGCACAGCTTGTAGATTTTTTTGGTAAAGCGCGCAGTGCATTTATGTATAATCCATTGCCAGAACCAACCTTATTGCGCTGATTGAGATAGCGTGGCATACATTTTATAGGTTTGTGTATCAAAGAGAACGAATCGTATTTCATCAAATGCGTCTGGGTGCTGTGCAATATACGATTTAACCGTTTCTAGTGCGAGCGCAGCCGCAGCTTCCAATGGATAACTGTATATGCCGGTGCTAATAGAAGGAAAAGCAATAGTTCGTATTTCTTGTTGCTGAGCGAGCGTTAAAGCATTGGTATATACGGAGCGTAATTTGTTTTCATCATCCATTGTTGGTAGGCGTACCATACCATTTTCATCGTTTAAGTCGGGCCCTGGTGTATGGATGATATAAGTTGGTAACTTTCCGCCGTGAGTTATTCGTGCTTCGCCTACGGGGCAGCGTATTTCTTGTCTTGCTGTTTCATAATTAATTACCTTGCCACTAGTTGTTGGAATCAATAAGCATTCTTGTAATAGTTCAGGACCAGCAGCACTATGTATTGCGCCATCAATTCCGCCTCCACCTTCAAGTGAAGGGTGTGCAGCATTGACGATTGCAGATGTTGCGGTGTTGGCAAATGTTTGTTTAGTTATATTGCCTGTGGTTAGAGTGATAGTTGTTGTGCCAACCGCAACTGATTGACTATGCGGCGCAGTATCCAGTAATGCCCATGAGCAAAGCGCTGTTAATGCGGCAACGCCAAGGCCAATCGGTGCAGATTTGGTAGCGCAACCTGCTATAAGGCCGAAA
>JAZJZG010000124.1:0-14961 GCA_040389995.1 Pseudomonadota bacterium
GTCACTTTAAGGTCAGCGCCTTCTGCTACGGCTACACGGTCTTCAATTTTTTCTTTACGCGAAGCGGCAATTAACACCTCTACCTCATCGGGGTTATTGGGCGCCGGGCCTATCACTTGGAAATCAATATTGACTTCATCTAATGAGAAAGGTATGTATTGGTTTGCCTCGGCTTCGACTTGCACTTCCATATCTTCTTCTCGAAGACCCGCAGCCATCAACACCTTTTTACTGATTACCGCTGCTGCCGGCAAAGCTAGCGCCGCACGCTTTTCGCGCGAGCCTAATAGCTTCCAGGCCATCCTCATGGCATCGACCACTTTATCAAGGTCACCTACATTGCCATCGACGATAGCATCCTTTGGCATCGGCGACATTGAGTAACCTTCAAGTCTATAGCCTCCGCTTCCGTTAGCAGCCAACTCCACCATTTTAATGGCAGTAGAACTGATATCGACACCAATCAGTGACGGGGTTGTTTCTGTAAAAAAGTTGAATTTCAAATTGAAATTCCCTCTCAAAGTTAGTTAGTTACGCACATTTCTAATAATTTACATTAAATCCTAGCAACAAGTTTAAACCCTGTAAAGCAATTTATTATTACAGAATCGTCAATTAATTATTTATATTCTGTTTTATTACATCGTTTATTCACAGTGCATGCTATAGCCATTTATAATAGTATGATACGCATTACAGAAACGAAATCTTAATTTCATGAATCCAAACAAATGGTGGCACTACTTTTTATTGGCTATCGCTGTCGGTGGGCTTTCTTTGGTTGCATTGGTGGCCATCGCTGCGGCGCTCATCTACCCAACACTACCTTCACTTGAAGCACTGACGGACTATCACCCTAAACAGCCTTTGCGAATTTACTCTGATGATGGGTTTCTAATCGGTGAATTTGGCGAAGAACGGCGCGCCTACGTTAAAATCGAAGATGTACCACAAAACATGAAGAATGCCGTCATTGCCATTGAAGATAGGCGTTTCTATCAACATAACGGCATTGATACCAAAGGTGTATTACGCGCCATAGTCAATAACTTATCTGGCGGTGCCAAAGAAGGTGCGAGCACCATTACCATGCAAGTGGCACGTAATTTCTTCTTATCCAGCGATCGCAACTTTAAACGCAAAATTAACGAAGCATTATTAGCACTTAAAATTGAACACAGCTTAAGTAAAGAAAAAATACTTGAGCTATATATCAATCAAATATATCTGGGTCAGCGCTCTTACGGTTTTGCCGCGGCCTCGCAAGTGTATTACGGTAAGCCTCTGGAAAAAATCAATCTGGCTGAAACAGCCCTGTTAGCAGGCCTGCCTAAAGCACCGTCTGGCTACAATCCATTTGTGAATCCTAAACGTGCGATTAGCCGCCAAAAAGAAGTGCTGCATGACATGTATCGCTACGGATTTATTACTGAAGACGTCTACAAAACAGCGCTAACGGAACCGCTACGTTTTAAAGCATCGAAACAATCACGTGATTTAACCGCGGACTATGTAGCAGAAATAGTGCGCGAAAGCTTGTATCAACAATATCAGGATGAGATTTATAGCAGCGGCCTAAAAGTGTACACCACCATACGTAAAGCTAGCCAAGAGGCGGCCAATAACGCAGTGCGTGATGGTGTTCTGGACTACGATCTGCGCCATGGCTATCGTGGGCCAGAAAAAATTCTCAATATAGACAGCCTGCCATTCACCGACAAGAAAAATGCCCTGGATACCGCATTAGACGAAATTGATGAATTTAACGGCTTCATACCAGCCATTATTACCAGTATTTCACCGCAATCCATCACCGTCCATAGTAAAAGCGGTGATGACATAATGGTGACGGGGAAAGGCTTAGCGTTTGTAGACAAAATGCTAAATAATAAAGACCCCAGTAAACGCTTGCTAAAAGTAGGTGCGGTGGTACGCGTGCTAAAAAATAACGATGGCTGGCGTATTGTGCAATTACCGCAAGTAGAAGCTGCACTGGTGGCACTTGACCCAGAAAATGGCGCAGTACGCGCATTAGTAGGTGGCTTTGACTTTAATCACAGTAAATTTAACCATGTCACACAAGCATGGCGTCAGCCAGGTTCTAGCTTTAAACCCTTCATTTACTCTGCTGCGCTAGAAAAAGGCTATACGCCTGCCACGGTAGTGGCAGATGAGCCATTCACCATTTCAGCTGCTGAAACAGGTAATAAAGCTTGGTCACCGCAAAACTACGAAAATAATTTTGAGGGCCCAGTCAGATTAAGAACCGCGTTAGCTAAATCTATCAATACGGTAGCGATACGTGTACTGCAGGCGATAGGCCCGAGTTACGCTCAGAGCTACATCACGCGCTTTGGCTTTGCGGCAAAAGACAACCCCGCCTACCTCACTTTGGCACTTGGCGCAGGCTCAACCACACCTTGGCAATTAGCCCGCGCTTATGCGGTATTCGCCAATGGCGGCTATCTTGTTAAACCGAACCTGATCGCTAAAATTGTAGATCAAAATGGTAAGGTAATCGCGGCAACCAAGTTTGACCATGCCGGCGATGGTGCACCGCGTGTGATTGATGCCCGTAATGCCTTTATCATGAACTCCATGATGCAAAGCGTGGTACGTAACGGCACCGCGGCTAAAGCATTACAGCTAGGCCGTAACGATCTTGCAGGTAAAACTGGTACTACTAACGACCATTTTGATGCTTGGTTTGCTGGTTACAGCCCTAAACAAGTCGCCGTGGCCTGGATAGGCTTTGATAAACCGCAGACACTGGGCAGAAATGAGACCGGTGCTGCGGCTGCCCTGCCTATTTGGATGAAGTATATGGCAACCGCATTAAAAGGCGTACCTGATGAAGGCATGCCCATGCCGGACGGCATTAGTGTCATAAATATTAACCCGGCTACTGGTCTGCGTGACGCCGGAGGTATCAGCGAGTATTTCTACCATGAAAACCCGCCACCTGAGGTTGAGGAAACGCTACCATCCCTATTAGATGAGAACGGCAACAGCACCGACCCACTTAGCAACCAGGCACAGCGGACATTGCAGCCTGATGTGATGTTAAATCCGGCAACACCGAATCAAGCCGGGCCAAATCAGCCTAGTAAAAGCCCAAAAACAGAATCCCCAAATGCAGGACAAGGCGCAGCAGCTAGAATATTAAATCCAAACTAGAGTTTTACTTAAAGCAGCCAAAATTCTAGTTGAAGTCTCTAGTTAAAGATTCTGACCAAGCTTAATCAAAACCAATTTAATCCAGCTATCTTAAATCGTTATGGCAAAAGATAACCTACAGCAATTACGACAGTTAATTGCCCAATCCGCAGCGCGTATGATGGCAGAAGATGGCATCTCAGATTTTGCCTATGCCAAGAAAAAAGCCGGTAGGCAACTAGGGGCAATAGATAATAGCGTACTACCGTCAAACACCGAGGTTGAAGAGGAGCTCAAACTCTACAACGCACTTTTTTTGAGTGATGCACAGCCAGAAAATTTACACGCACTACGTAAAAGCGCACTGTTCACCATGCAGTTGCTAGAGAGATTCAATCCATATTTAACAGGCTCAGTATTGGATGGCACCGCAGGTTTCGGCTCTGAAACACATATTCATCTATTTGCGGATAGCTTAAAAGACGTGGAGATGTTTTTGCTCAATCAGGATATTCCGTTTGAAACCAATGAAAAGTCATATCGCGTAATGAATGATGGCAAACGTGATAAAAAAAACGAACGGCGCAAAAAAGTACCTGTTTTTACACTAGAAATGGAGTCTGGCTTGATTAGATTAAGCATATTTGAAGTGAATGATATGCGCATTCCAACTAAACGAGCGGCTGACGGCAGTAATGCTGAGCGGGCAGACATTGAAAGTGTTAAAGAATTACTGGAAAGTTAGTTAAACGACATGTTGCCATCCCTCTGTTAACGCAGAGGATTAGTATTGTTATGTGCAGTTATCTGCATTGATTTTACACAATCTGCAGCTCGCAACTATTTACTAAACTTGAACTACTGTTACTTCAACCACCGAGCTACATCCATCGCAAAATAAGTCAAAATCCCATCGGCCCCAGCGCGTTTGAAGGCTAGCAAGCTTTCCATCACACAAGATCTTTCGTCTAACCAGCCATTTTGTGCAGCGGCTTTAAGCATGGCGTATTCGCCACTTACTTGATAAGCGAACGTTGGCACGCCAAACTCATCTTTCACACGGCGGACAATATCCAAATATGGCATGCCGGGTTTCACCATCACCATATCTGCACCTTCTTCTATATCCAAAGCAACTTCTTTAATCGCCTCGTCACTATTAGCAGGATCCATTTGATAGGTATATTTATTGCCGGTGCCTAAGTTGCCAGAGGAGCCCACAGCATCACGAAATGGGCCATAAAATGCTGAAGCATATTTAGCTGAGTAGGCGAGGATTTTTGTGTGAATGTTAGCGGTACTTTCTAACGCCTCACGTATTTGGCCTATGCGTCCATCCATCATGTCAGATGGCGCCACAATGTCTGCACCCGCATTGGCATGAGAAACAGCTTGCTTCACCAGCACCTCTATTGTGTCATCATTCAGTACATAGCCAGCGGCGTCTATTAAGCCGTCTTGGCCATGTGTAGTGTAGGGATCCAAGGCCACATCAGTGATAATACCCAATTCAGGATGCGCAGCTTTTAGTGCCGTTACCGCGCGTTGCACTAGCCCATCAGGATTAAATGCCTCAGCAGCATCCAGACTCTTGTATTGACTATCCACTACTGGGAACAGCGCTAGTGCCGGAATGCCTAACGCCACACATTCAGCGGCGGTTTTTAATAATAAATCGATACTTTGGCGCTTTACCCCTGGCATGGAAACCACTTCTTCCAAGCGATTTTCACCATCTAAAATAAATACCGGGTAAATCAAATCATTAGTCGTCAGCACATTTTCGCGCATCATACGACGTGAAAACTCATCTTTACGCATGCGACGTGGGCGGGAATATGGATAGCTCATTTTTTCACCTCAATTCAACCAAACACCTTAGCTAATTCTGCCCCTGGATCAGGCTGACGCATGAATGCCTCGCCTACTAAAAACGCATGCACGTCGTTATCGGTCATCAGTTTTACATCTTCTGGCGTAAATATGCCTGACTCGGTGACGACAAAGCGATCCTCTGGCAAAACTTTTAATAGATCCAAAGTGGTCTGCAGCGTAACTTCAAAAGTACGTAGATTGCGATTATTGATGCCAATCAAGGGGGTATCAAGCTGCAAGGCTAATTCCAGTTCATCAGCATCATGCACTTCAACCAGCACCGCCATGCCTAATTCGTGGGCTAAATCTTCCAAGCCGCGCATTTGATTTAACTCTAACGCAGCAACGATCAATAACACACAATCTGCACCCATGGCCCGCGCCTCAAGGATCTGATAGGGATCTATCATAAAATCTTTACGCAATACGGGTAGTTTGCAAGCGGCACGGGCTTGTTTCAGATATTCTGTACTGCCATGAAAATACTCAGCGTCAGTAAGTACTGACAAACACGCAGCTCCGCCAGCCTCATAGCTTTTTGCAATTTCAGCCGGATTGAAATCCGCACGAATAATGCCTTTTGATGGACTCGCTTTTTTAATCTCGGCAATCACGGCCGGTTTGTTTGCTACGATTTTTGCATGAATACTGCCGACAAAATCACGAGGCTCTGGTTGTGCTTCAGCCAATTTCTGTAAATCACTCAAACTCACAGCAGCCTTGCTTGCAGCTACTTCTGATTGTTTGGTTGCTAAGATTTTATTTAGGATATCTGCCATGTTTTATTAACTTTACGTAAAAATAATTGATATATCTCAAACCGCTTGTATGGATTTAATCATAGGTTCTGCCGTTGTGCTTCAACCAACCGGCATAATGCTTACCTTGCGGGTCATGATGCGTCCAATGCACTATGCCACCTTTTGGGTTATAAATATACTCACCTCTAAAATCGATCTGGTCACCCACTTTGATATCTACTATGCGCGAGGATAAATCAATATTATGCGCAAACAATAAAGTTTGGCCGCTGGCGACTTTTACCAAAAATCTTTGATGGCGCAAACCCAAGGTATCATCTGGCAACAATTTCACCACCGTGCCGCTATCTTCCGTTTGCACGTGACTAGCCTTTGATGCATATAGCTCCGCAACGGTTCGCAGACTAGGTTGGGCTTTATCTAAAAGCTGATTCGTCCCCAGAGGCTGAAGCGAGATTTGGCTATTTTGTGTTTTTACATCAATTGCCGATTGCGTTTCTGACTGTTGCGAAGCCGCAGGCAATTCAGACTGTGAGCAAGCCGTTACCAAAAATACTAACAATAAAACTAAGCTGTGTCTCACTGGCTGCTTAACGTTCACATTGAACCCACTTTCAGTGCTTCTAACTTAACCAAGGCCAGTCCGCTATCTATCACTTGCGCTGCGGTACTAATGCCCGCCTGCAGGTTATCGCTAATGCCTGCGACATAAATCGCCGCACCTGCGTTCAGTAGCACGATGTCACGCGCAGCGCTTTGTCTTTCATTAGCCTGTTTACCATGCAGCACCTCTAAAATCATGGCTTTCGACTCTTCAGCATTTTGAATTTGTATGCTGCTTAAATCATGCAGAGGCAAGCCAAACTGCTTGGGATTGACGGTGTATTCTGAGACCTTGCCATTTTTCAGTTCAGCTACGAAGGTATCACCAGTAAATGAAATTTCATCCATGCCATCTGCACCACATACCACCAGTACATGCTCACTGCCCAACCGTTGCAGCACATGGGCTAACTTAATGGCCAGCTCTTTAGCAAATACACCCACCACCTGGCGTTTTGCACTGGCGGGGTTGGTAAGTGGGCCTAATAAATTAAACATCGTTCGCACGCCAAGTTCACGTCGTACAAAAGCTGAATGTTTCATAGCATTGTGATGATTGGGCGCAAACATAAATCCCACACCAATTTGATCCACACAGCGAGTAACCTGGTCTGGCGTTTGGTTAACGTTCACGCCTAACGCCTCCAGCACATCAGCACTACCGCAGGTAGATGAAACTGAGCGGCCGCCATGTTTAGCCACTTTGGCACCCGCCGCCGCCGCAACAAATGCACTGACTGTAGATACATTAAACGTTTGTATGCCATCACCGCCAGTGCCACAGGTATCAATCAGATGCGTGGTGTCCTGAATACTCACCTTGGTTGATAGCTCGCGCATCACGCTCGCCGCCGCGGCAACTTCATCAACGGTTTCGCCTTTAATGCGTAATGCCACCAGTAAGCCTGAAATCTGTACAGGCGTTAACTCACCAGCCATTATTTGATGCATGACAGCCCGCATGGTATCAAAACTTAAATTCTGGCCATTGATCACTTGATTGAGATTTTGCGAATAGCTCACTGACTTACGCTTTCAAAAAATTATTCAGTAAGTCGTGGCCATGTTCAGTCAATATGGATTCCGGATGAAACTGCACACCTTCAACTTGCAGAGTCTTATGACGCACCCCCATGATCTCGCCATCCTCCGTCCATGCAGTAATTTCCAGGCAATCGGGTAAAGTCTCTTTTTCTATCACCAGTGAGTGATAGCGCGTAGCGGTATAGGGGTTAGGCAAGCCTCTAAACACACCAATGTCGTGATGATGAATCAAAGAGGTTTTACCATGCATCAGTTGTTTGGCGTGCACAATATTCCCACCAAAAGCTTGTCCTATGCTCTGGTGACCCAAACAAACGCCAAGTAAAGGTATCTTGCCGGCAAACTCTTTGATTAGCGGCACACTAATACCCGCCTCGTTTGGCGTGCATGGGCCCGGTGAAATGACGATTTTTTCTGGTTGCAGTTGACGAATTGCATCCAAGGTAATTTCATCATTACGATACACCTGCACATCTTGCCCCAGCTCACCCAAATACTGCACCAGGTTATAGGTGAAAGAGTCGTAGTTATCTATCATGAGTAGCATAATTTATTTATCTATTTGATTTATATATAAAATATAAAATTTAGTAATGTATATATTTTTGTTAAACTAACTTTTTGTATTATCCCACATTGTTACAATGCATTTAAAGCGAATATGATAGAACATATTGTTTACAATCACTTAAGCTATATTGATTCAATCGCCTGATTTACAAGCTGATGCAATTGCCCATTTAAACCTATGGCTATAAAAAAACCACTTAAACCAATATCTATCAGGACAAAACCAGTGTCTATCAGAACAAAATTAGCACAGCCGGAATTTTCTGGCCGTGCTAACTTCAAAAGCCTGGCAGATAGCGTAGAGCGTGCTTCTACAATTGTATTTGATAGCGTTGAAAAACTTAGGCTACGTGATTACAAAGATAAAAAACAATATACCTACGGCCTGCTTGGTACACCGACTTCCAGACGTTTAGAGCGCCAACTGGCCGCCATAGATAATGTTGAGCATGCGCTTTTGTTTCCGTCTGGCTTGTCTGCAATTAGCACCACAATGCTGGCATTACTGAAGACTGGCGACAGAGTCTTATTGCCGAGTAACGTATACGTTCCCGCGCTCGAAGCCGCCAAATACCTGCAACAGCAATTTGGCGTGGAATTTGCCTTATATGACCCGATGCATCTAGACTCTATCGTCATCACACCCAACACTAAATTGATGTGGGTAGAGACCCCAGGCTCGGTGACGATGGAAGTATCGGACCTGGCTGCTATCGCTAACATAGCGCACGAAAATAATATGCTAGTCGCGATTGATGCGACCTGGGCGGCTGGTATTGCTTTACCGGTGTTTGAATTAGGCGCGGACATTTCGATACAGGCGCTGACCAAATACCAATCTGGCGGCAGCGATGTCATGATGGGCTGCATGACCACGGCAAATGACGCTATTTACTACAAAATATTAGAAACGGCGGCTAGCCTGGGTCTTGGTGTAAGCCCGGAAGATTGCCGTTTAATCTTACGTAGCTTGCCGCATTATGATCTACGCTACCATGCGCAAGATCTAGCCGCGAGACAGATTGCCAACTGGTTGACGCAACACCCTGCGATTGAACGCGTACTGCATCCAGCTATAGAAAATTCACCTGGTCATGTAATATGGAATAGAGACTTTACAGCGGCGGCGAGTTTATTTTCTGTGGTATTTAAACCCGGCATCAGCCAAGCACAAATTGACCAAAGCATAGAATCACTTGCACTATTTCACCTCGGGTTCAGTTGGGGTGGTGCCGTCAGCTTGGTTGTCCCATTCACTCGAAACCAAATGAACCCCAACTACTTATACCAAGGTTCATTAGTACGCTTTTATATCGGCTTAGAAGACGTAAACGATTTAATACTGGACATAGAACAAGCTTTTAATGCATTAAAGGGTTAGCAATGGCCAATGCAGAATGGAAGAATAATCGCAGAAAATAATAAGCTTGAGCTGGTTGAAAGTAATGTGTACTTTCCACGTACCGCGTACCATGTAAAAGCTGGAGCTTTTCTTAGCCTACAGGTTTAAGCAGAAATAATTCGAACTCAGACTCATCTTGATCTTGCCACACCTGCTCCATCTGCCAGTTACAGTCATTGGCAAGGGATAAAAAGCGCGCTCTTGTGTATTTATAACAGCTCTCAGTAAAAATACTTTCGCCTGCTGCAAAATTGAAATGATGCTCACCGATTGCCACCTGCTGTTCACAAATACTCACCAAATGCATTTCAACCTTGCCTTTAGCCTGATTAAAGCGCGCCTCATGCATATACTGTTCAATCACAAAATCTGCCTGCAACTCTCTATTCGCTCTTACCAGCAGGTTTTTGTTAAATCTGGCCGTCACTCCAGCTTTATCGTTATAAGCGGCTAACAACTGTTTTTCATTTTGCGTACTATCCACCCCGATTAAAAGCCAGCCATCTGCACCCACTAGATAATGAAAACTTTTAAGTAAGGCCTGCGCTTCTTCTGGAGAAAAATTGCCGATGGTCGAGCCTGGAAAGAACAGCAGGCGTGCAACTCTTGCATCAAAATTGAGAGCTGCATGTATATTGGTAAAGTCGCTCACTAACGGAATAATTTTAATTTCCGGATAGTCTTGCTGTAACTGCTGAACAACATCACTCAAAAAGTCTGCCGAAATATCAATTGGCATGTAAGTTTTTAGATGCGCCTGCGAGCTTAGCAATATACGCGTTTTGACGCTGGCGCCGCTACCCGGCTCAATAACTAAGCCCAAATCAGGAATAATGGCAGCAATCTCCTTAACCACCTGCCGTAACAGACGTGTTTCTACACGGGTGGGATAATATTCCGCTGTTTTAGTAATCTCTACAAATAATTGCGAGCCAGCTTCATCATAAAACCACTTACATGGGATGGATTTCTGCGGCTGGCTTAGCCCATGTATCACGTCATGATAGAACCCACGGCTAGATTCGTGTGCTATTTCACTGTGAAAAGTATCAATAAACGCTAAAGCTTTGTTCATAAATTTACTTAACTAAAATGGCTAAAAGTTTTCATTGATGTACGTATTTAGTCTGCAAGACGTAATCCCGTAAACTGCCAGCGCTGATGTGGGTAGAAAAAATTGCGATAAGTGACACGCGCATGATTAGTCGACGTTGCCATGGATGACCCGCGTAGTACATATTGACCATTCATAAACTTACCGTTGTACTCTCCCACCGCACCGGGCGTAGCTCTAAAACCTGGATATGCAACATAAGGGCTTGCCGTCCATTGCCACACTTCACCATATAGCTGTTGCAAGGTCGACGCCGACTCTGATTGATTCCCAGAATCTTTAATGGCTGCAAACTCCCATTCTGCCTCAGTAGGTAAACGTTTGCCGGCCCACCTAGCAAAGGCGTCCGCCTCAAAGAAACTGACATGGCAAACAGGTTTGGCCAACGCTAGCGGTTGCAAGCCATATATCCCATACACACAATAGCTGTCTTCAATTTGCTGGCGTTCATTATCTTGCATATTGGCTTTTTGCCAATAAAGTGGCATTTGCCATTGTTCTTGCTGCGCGGTTTTCCAACCATCTGCCAACCATAACAGCGGGTTGTTGTAACCTCCGTCTGCTATAAACTCAAGCCACTCAGCATTAGTGACTAAACCATTCGCCAGACGATAAGGTGCAATGTACACCTGATGTCTGGGTAATTCATTATCGAAACAAAACTTGTCTGCAGCATCAGCGCTCACTTCATCGTGACCAATATGCGCCAAGCCGCCAGAAAAATCCTGCATCCGCTGACTGATATGACTAAGTTGACTGGAGTTCCCAGACTCATTTGCTAAACGATTGCCATCAAGGTAAGCCGGATTAAGCGGATTTTGCGATAAGTTAAATAAAATATCTGTGAGAAAAAGCTCCTGATGCTGCTGCTCATGCTGTATACCGAGTTCGACTAACTTTAACAGCTCATTGCTAAAACCTAGCTGCATTGCTGCCAATAACGCGGCATCAATCTCCTGGCGATAATCCAGCACCTCGTTTAAACTTGGCCGGCTAATTAAGCCGCGCCTCTTTTGTGGCTGACGCTGCCCCACGGTTTCATAATAGGAGTTAAATAAAAAACGATATAACTCAGAAAAAGACGACTTGAAGCCCAAAGTCCTAAGTATAAACTCCTCAAAAAACCAGCTAGTATGCGCTAAATGCCATTTACTTGGACTTGCAAACTCTTCTGCCTGAATTTGCATGTCGGCTTCAGACAACGGACTTGCCAGTTGCAGGGTTTTTTGTCTGGTGTCTATGAAGCTGGCTTCAAGCAGTTGTGTCATTCTAGCTACGCACATAATCTAGTATCGTTCGCATAAGTTTACACACATCCAATCAATGTCCATCAGAAAATTAACAGGGGTTTAATATAAATTAACTACCTTCAACTAATTGCTCAAAGTCACCAAGTTTGACTGGTTTACTAAAATAAAAACCTTGAAAGTAACGACAGCCGAATTTTTTAAGCATTTCAAATTGCGCAACGGTTTCTACACCTTCCGCCACAATATTACAGTGTATGGCTTTACCAATCGCCAGTATCATTTTTATGATAGCCGCATCATTGGAGTCTGTTAATACATTATGCACAAACAATTGGTCAATTTTAATCTGCGCAACCGGTAATTTTTTAAGGTACACCAAAGAAGACTGGCCCATGCCAAAGTCATCTAACGATATATGCACGCCTAGCTCTTTCAATACTTTAATTTTGTTGATTACATCATCAATATTATCAATCACTGCAGTTTCAGTGAGCTCCAGTTTCAAAAAATCAGGGTTGATACCTGTAGCACTAATGATGTCACGCAGCTCTTTGATGAAATTGATATATAAAAACTGCTTTGCACTGATATTGACTGACAACCTGACTTTACTCAAGCTGGGGGAACCTTCCCATGACTTAAGTTGCATACAAGCTTGCTGTAGCACCCAATAGCCGATTTTGATAATGTAGTTATTTTTTTCGGCGATGGGTATAAATTCTGCCGGACTGATATTACCTAACTGGGGATGTGTCCACCGTAACAGCACTTCCGCACCGACAATAGTGCAGTCGGCATCCACAATACTCTGGAAATTAAGATGGAACTCTTGATTTTTAAGCGCAAGGTTTAGCCCAGACTCCAACGCAAAGTTTTTTTCCAGTTCCTCTTGCGTCACTTTGTCATAAAAGCGATAGGTATTGCGGCCAGCGGCCTTTGATTGGTACATGGCGTTATCAGCATGTCTTAAATGATCTTCAAAACGGAGCTGGTCGTCATTAAATAAAGTAATGCCCAGGCTCGCAGTGGTATTAAATTCGAACACATCCAAATAGTAACTTTTATGGAGTTCCACTAATAATTTTTGTGCAACTTCACTCGCCTGGTTGTAGGCTGAACTTTGTTCAGTATCCAGGTTTTCAATGATGATGATGAATTCATCACCGCTCCATCGCGCCACCGTATCGCCTGCTCTGATGGTATCTTTAATTCTATCAGCGACTTCAATCAGTAATTGATCGCCAATATCATGGCCCTTGGTATCGTTCAGTGCTTTAAAGTGATCTAAATCAACAAAAATAAGTGCGCAGTTAGTCCGGGCGCGCTTGCTGGTGATGACCGCACGCTGGAAACGGTCTATTAACAAACGACGATTCGGTAACCCTGTCAAACCATCGTAATAGGCGAAATTTTCTATCTCTTGTTGCGCTTGTTTTTGTTGCGATATATCACGCATAAAACCTGTGACCAAAGACGATCCATCATCTTTTAATGAAACGAGCGTAAGCTCAACCGGAAACTCACTGCCGTCTGCACGCATAGCGCGTAGCTCCATGCGCCGATTGAACATATGCTTTTGACCCGTCAAGACAAATTGCCGATGCTTGCTAATATGTGCTTTACGCTGTGCTGGCGGCACTATCACCTCTGCGAGCGACTTGCCAATAACCTGCTCTTTAGTAAAGCCGAACATCCGTTCGGCGGCAGTGTTAAACTCTACCAACGCGCCCGTCTCGTCTATCGTCACGATAGCATCTAAAGCGCCGTCAATCACTGCACGTAGTTTTTTCTCGCTATTACGTAAGGCTTTTTCAGCCTGATTTCGCTCCGACTGTAATATTGAAATAAGCAACATGGTCACGACCAGGGTCACCATAAATGCCCACAGTGAAAATATACTTTCACTAGTATTATCGCTATAAAAAGAACCGTAGCCATTGGCGGTTACCCATACCGAGATACTGGATAACGTAATGACGACTAGCGAACCACCAACAATACCGAAATGCATGGAAGCCCATATTAAAATAGGCAGAATCAGAAAAATGGACAACATAAACTGCTTATCTAAGCTAGGTACTAAAGCCGTAATAAGCAACTCACTTAGCGCAAACATCGCCAGCCACGCCGCTAATTGGTAGCATCGGTCGCCGTTTATCTTCAAATGCGCCCTGGTAATATTGAGCACTAAAGGCAAGGCTAGCATCACGCCAACACTATCTCCTATCCACCAAGTGAACCAGACTCTGCTAGCATTTTGATAGCTAATTAAGTGGTTCAAGTACAAAGTCAGTGCACCGCCTGTAGCCGATATCAACATACCCAGCAAAGCGGCGACTATCATCAAGCCGATATCTCTTTGCTTGACTAGGCTGTAATTGAATTGTGAGCGTCGGAGTAAGTATGAGGTAACGAATGGTGCTAGGGTATTGCCGCAAGCAATGAAAAAAGTAGCAACGAATGACAAGCCAACAGATATATTAACCAAAACCGCTGCAATGAAAATCGCAGGTATACTGATTTTACCCCACCGCATCAGGCCGCCAACCGCAATACCAGTTGGCAACCACATCATCGTAACAACAGACTCTTTATAGGGCACCATCAAGCCAAGTTTAGCCGTAATAAAGTAGGCTAACGTGACAAACATGAATTTCGCTATGTTTGAGTTGATATCAGTGTGCATATTGACGACTTTACATTCGCTCTACCTCAACACTGGTTAATTAAGGTCTAGTCCCGCTTGCACCAGCTCAGCGGCACGCAAGACTGCTTTTGCTTTATTTTGCGTTTCAATCCATTCACTCTCTGGAATAGAATCGGCCACGATGCCTGCTCCTGCCTGCACATACAGCATATCATCTTTAATCACACCCGTTCTAATCGCAATCGCCACATCCATATCACCATTAAAACCAAGGTAGCCGACAGCTCCGGCGTAAATACCGCGCTTACTAGGCTCTAATTCGTCAATGATCTCCATGGCACGGACTTTAGGTGCACCAGAGACCGTACCCGCAGGGAACGTAGCCTTAATCACATCAATCGCATCCATGCCGGGCTTGAGCTTACCTTCTACATTGCTGACTATATGCATCACGTGCGAATAACGCTCTATCATCATATTGTCGGTGACTTTTACACTACCTATTACAATGGCGGGACGTATTGGAACGAAATGGTTGA
>JAZJZG010000125.1:0-8190 GCA_040389995.1 Pseudomonadota bacterium
TATCCAAGTTAAGGACTTGAACTCATAGACTCTAATATCCAAGCTTTAGTTTGGATATGCAATATTAAATGTTCTCGGTTATGCCAAGGAGGATTTGTATAGACAAAACATTATTAATTTTTAGGGGATTTGAAACAGATGATATGCCATTAGGCTGTACAACGAATTTTTTGGCGGAAGAGGTGAGATTCGAACTCACGGTGGGCTTGCACCCACGACAGTTTTCAAGACTGTAGCATTAAACCGCTCTGCCACTCTTCCTTTTGAAGCTTACTACACCAAGCTTTATTCGCTACGATTTCAACGAAAACGAGATTATAGCAAAGAATTAGTCATCTTGAATATCCTGATTTGGAAAAAATACATCTGTATAGCCAAAATCTTTTAAATCAGTGATGCGCATGGGGTATAAAATGCCGTCTAGATGATCGTATTCGTGCTGCACCACGCGTGCATGAAAGCCACTGACTAGTCTATCTACGGTTTTTCCGTACTGATCGAACCCAGTGTAATGTAGTCGCACATAGCGCGGCACAATACCGCGCATACCAGGTACGGATAAACACCCTTCCCAGCCATCTTCCATATCCTCACCAACTGGTTTCAATACTGGGTTAATAAGCACTGTATAAGGTACGATGTCTGCATCTGGATAGCGCGGATTGTTACTTTCATCAGTCTCTTTTTGACCAAAAATAACCACACGCACGCTCACGCCAATTTGTGGTGCGGCAATGCCCGCGCCATTCATATGCCGCATGGTGTCTTCTAAGTCCTGAATCAGCGCATGCAGTTCAGGCGTATCGAACTGTTCAACCGGTAAAGCCTTAAGCAATAGGACAGGATCGCCCATGCGTAAAACGGTTTTAATTGCCATCCTTACAAGCTCCCATTCTGTTTGACTAACGCAGCTATTAGATTGCGTACGCGCTCCATGGTTTCATTCAACTTAACCATCAATTCTTCATATTGAATACCATGCAGGCTATCGCCACGTCCTGCCGCATGATTCGCTACAGGACAAATAACAGCATAACTTATACCTAATTCACGCGCCAATGCGGCCTCGGGCATGCCTGTCATGCCTACCATGGTTGCACCATCGCGCTCTAAACGATTGATTTCGGCAGCAGTTTCCAAACGTGGACCTTGCATGGAGGCATACACACCGCTATCAACCAGCGGTTCTGAGATGCTAGCTGCGGCTCTTTGCCATTTTGCACGTAGATTTGGGCAGTATGGCTCAGTAAAATCAATGTGTTTGACGGGCAACTCTATGCCATCGTAAAAGGTATTTTTTCTGCCATGCGTATAGTCAATGATCTGATGTGGCATAGCAATCGTACCTGGTGTCAAATCTGGATGTATACCGCCCACCGTGGCCACCGCTGCAATCTCTGTAACGCCCTGTAGATGTAGCGCGTATATATTGGCACGGTAATTTACTGCATGCGGCGGAATAGTGTGTCCATTGCCATGACGCGCTAAAAAGATTACCTCTCGACCAGCTACTTCACCAAATATTAATGGCTGCGATGGCTCGCCATAAGGCGTACGCACGATTAGACGTTTGGTAATAGTCAAGTTATCTAATTGCGTTAAACCTGTGCCACCTATAATTGCTAACATACCGTCCCTAAAAATTTAATTGTATTTAAAGCCCATTTTAACAAAGCTTTGCTGCTTCTCTGTAAGGTTTTCTATGAAAACTTGCTATTTGCTTTTAGCTATTCATTTTTAGATTTTACAGTCAAAAAATAATCATCATTTTATGGCATACTCACGCCATGACTAATGCACAACCTCTTAAGGGAACAACTCGGCCAATAACCAGCACAATTCCTGAACAGGATTTAGCCTTAATCAAAGATCATTATGAAAATTTCCCTGTAGCTTCTGTATTTTTGCCACAGCACTTACGTGAGCCGATTAGCTTAATTTATAGCTTTGCCAGGCAAGCCGATGATTTCGCCGATGAGGGTCAGTTAACGATAGAAGATCGCTTGGCGTTGTTAAACGGTTTTCGTGATGAGCTTGATTTGCTAAATGCTTACATCAAGCCGCAAACCGCTTTTTTTGCTAGCTTGGGCCATATGATTAAGGCGAAAAAACTGCCTTTTGAGCCTTTTTATGACTTGCTAGATGCCTTTAGCCAGGACGTGACCAAAACGCGTTACGCAAACTACAATGAAGTATTAGATTACTGCGCACGCTCTGCCAATCCCATTGGCAGGCTGTTATTGCAGCTTTATGGTAAATCCAGCCCTAGCAATATTCAGCTAGCTGATAATATTTGCTCCGCATTACAAATCATCAACTTTTTACAAGATATTGCGATTGATTTTAGAAAAAATGACGGAAAGCAACGTATTTATATGTGCCAAGATGAAATGGCCGCATTTAACATCAGCGAGCAGCAAATCGATGCACAAGTAACAGACAGCAACTGGCAACAGTTCATGCAATTTAATTTGCAGCGTGTTAGTGCGTTATTGCAAGCTGGCAAGCCACTTGGCCGCATTTTAGACGGCCGCATTGGTTTTGAGATGCGGATGATAATCGCGGGCGGCGAACGTATCATCTATAAAATAAGTAAAGTGAATGGTGATGTATTCAAGCATAGACCAACTTTGAACAAGTTGGATTGGCTTATGATATTTTTAAAAGCGCTATTTAAGCTATAAATAATTAGAAAAACAATGACTCCACAGCAATATTGCCAACAAAAAACCGCAAAAAGCGGATCTAGCTTCTACTACAGCTTTATGTTTTTAACGCAACAAAAACGTGAAGCGATTACTGCACTTTATGCATTTTGCCGTGAGGTAGATGATATCGCAGATGAGTGCACCGAGCTGCATATTGCGCAAACCAAGCTTAATTGGTGGCGCACTGAGATTGAAAGCCTTTATCTAGGCAAGCCACAGCATCCTGTGTCTAAAGCGCTTCTACCCCACATTAAAACCTATAGTCTTGATGCCGAACACTTTATTGAAATCATCGACGGCATGGAGATGGATTTAAACTTCAATCGCTACGAAGATTTCAAGCAGTTGCAGCTCTATTGTTACCGGGTTGCCAGTGTAGTTGGCTTGCTTTCAGCACAGATATTTGGCTTTAATAACCGTAAAACCCTCAAGTTCGCACATGATTTAGGCATGGCATTTCAGCTCACCAATATCATCCGTGACGTAGGTGAAGATGCTCGCCGTAATCGTATTTACCTGCCATTAGAAGATCTCGCTACCTTTAATGTCACTGAAGATGACATTTTGCATAGCCGTGAATCAGAGGCGGTGAAGCAATTGCTAGAACATCAAATTGAGCGTGCAGAAGGTTACTATGACCGCGCCTTGCATGAATTGCCAATTGAAGATCGTAAAAACCAGCGTGTAGGATTAATGATGGCAGCAATTTATCGCACCTTATTACATGAAATTAAAGCAGATGGTGCGCAAAAAGTGCTGAACTCAAGGACTTCATTAGGTGCACTACGCAAATTCTGGCTAGCGCTTCAAGTGTGGATTAAGAACCTGTAAGGATAATCTTGAATTTATCAAATACTCATGTTGCCATCATTGGCGGTGGCTGCGCAGGCCTTAGTGCAGCAGCAGCTTTAGTAGATCGTGGCTATCAGGTGACGGTATTCGAGGCCAGCTCACAGCTTGGTGGGCGCGCACGTACGGTGGCAGTGGAAAATAATGACCTGATGCATCTGCTGGATAATGGTCAGCATATTTTACTGGGTACATATCGCGAAACTTTAGCACTGTTAGCTAAAGTCGGGGTAGATGAACAACAAGTATTTATGCGAGTGCCGCTGCAGATGCAGATGCTAGCAAATACTGCAAAACCGGCACTCTCACTCAAGTCAGCGCATTACCTACCCGCCCCGTTGAATATGCTGCTTGGACTGTTATGTTGTAAAGGGCTAAGTTTTGCAGAGCGTACCGAAGCGATCAAGCTCATGGTCAGACTTAAAAGAATGCAATATCAAATTGCAAATGACACGCCGTTGAATCGCTTCTTAATCAACCAGTATCAAACCAGCAAACTTATCACTATGTTATGGGAGCCGTTATGCTTAGCGGCACTTAATACGCCTATTAAAGAGGCAAGTACGCGTATATTCTTGAACGTTTTACGCGATACTTTTTCTGGTAGTAAGAAAAATAGTGATTTTTTATTACCGCGCCTGGATTTATCGCAAATCATTTCACAACCCTTGTCGCAGTACATACGTGCTAGAGATGGTGTTATCAAGCTCAATAAACGTATTCGTAGTCTTGAAGCTGCAAAAAACAGTGCTGGTAAAGATGGATTTAATTTAGAAACACGGGATGGAAAGTCTTTTTTCAGCCATGTCGTGATTGCTGTATCGCCAGCAAGACTGGAGACATTATTGGGCGGTTTACCAAAACTAAAATACTCGCTCATACAAACTAACACCTACTCATATCAGCCAATTTATACTATTTATTTGCAATACCCAGCAGAAATAACACTACCTAATGTAATGACCGGCATGATTGGTGGTATTGGGCAATGGGTGTTCGATAGAGGTCAGCTTTGCGGACAAAAAGGTTTGCTTGCAATCGTTGTGAGCGCTGAGGGTAAACATCAGAAGCTTACGCAAGATGAACTTGCATTAAGAGTGGCGAGAGAGATAAGTCATGCGTTTCCCGGTATGCCTAAGCCGTTATGGCATAAGGTCATTGCCGAAAAACGTGCAACTTTTGCATGTGAGGCTAATCTCGCTCGGCCAACTAACAAGACACTACAACCCAATTTATTTTTGGCTGGGGACTATACTTACGCAGACTATCCAGCCACCATAGAAGGTGCCGTTAGAAGCGGTATTAAATGTGCGGAGTTGATTGCTAACGTTTAAGATTACGAATCTATTTTAACGCTAAACTAACTTTCGCGTATTTTAGCTAACGCTTGATCTAATCGTTCTACTCCAATCACTTCTATACCCTCAATACGCTGTTTGGGCGCATTGGCTTTGGGCACTATAGCTTTAGTAAAACCTAGTTTCGCCGCCTCTTTTAAGCGCTCTTGGCCTCGTTGTACCGGTCGAACTTCTCCTGCCAAACCAACCTCACCAAATACAATAAGTTTACTATCTAATGACTTGTTTTTTAAAGAAGAAACTATAGATAAAAGCACGGCTAAATCCACCGCTGGTTCAGCAATCTTAACCCCGCCTACGGCGTTAATAAAAACATCTTGATCAAAACATGCCACACCTGCATGACGATGCAATACGGCCAATAACATGGCTAAACGGTTTTGCTCTAAACCTACACATAGGCGTTTAGGGTTGGGCGCGTGCGCTTCATCTACGAGCGCCTGAATTTCAATCAAAAGCGGTCGAGTACCTTCCATTGTCACGGTAATGCATGAGCCTGCAACTTGCTCACTATGATGCGATAAAAATAATGCTGATGGATTAGTGACTTCGCGTAGACCTTTTTCTGTCATGGCGAATACACCAAGCTCATTGACTGCGCCAAAGCGATTCTTAAAAGCACGTATCAGCCTAAAGGAAGAATTCTGGTCACCTTCAAAATACAGCACAGTATCCACGATATGTTCCAGCACTCTAGGTCCAGCTAATGCGCCCTCTTTAGTAACATGGCCTACCAAGATCACCGTAATGCCAGCCTGTTTGGCTAAACGGGTCAGCTGCGCTGAGCACTCACGCACCTGCACCACAGAACCAGGTGCGGATTGCAATGCCTCGGAATAAACGGTCTGAATCGAATCTATCACGGCAATATCAGGTTTGTGTTTTTGTAAGGTGCTGATGATTTTTTCTAGATTAATTTCAGCCAAAAGTGAAATTGGGCTGGCATCCAAGCCCAGACGCTTAGCGCGCATGGCGATTTGCTGTGGCGACTCCTCACCGCTCACATAAATGGCTTTACGGGCGTTACCAATATGGCACAAGGTTTGCAGCAACAAGGTTGATTTACCAATACCAGGATCACCACCAATCAGCACCACACCGCCAGGCACCAAGCCCCCACCTAATACACGGTCAAACTCACTTATCCCCGTTGGTTGGCGCGGCACTTCAGCAGCCTCTACCTCGGTGAGTTTCTGTAATCCGGCGGTTTCAGCTAAAGGCGCATAGCGGCTTGCTATGGTACCAGCAGCGGCAGTTTCGGCTATTGTTTCAACCAGTGTGTTCCAGGCAAAACAATTGGGACATTGTCCTTGCCATTTAGGCTCTACGCCGCCGCACTCAGTACAGGTATATATCGTTTTAGCTTTGGCCATCAGTCAACTACCTGCATGGATACACGCGGCGCAACAGCACACAATAATTCATAACCCACAGTACCGGAAGCTTCAGCAACCGCATCCACTGATATTTGATTGCCCCATAGTTCCACAGGCGCGCCGATATTAGCTTCTTGAATATCAGTTAAGTCACAGAACAACATATCCATAGACACGCGGCCTATGATTTTGGTAACTTTACCAGCAACAGCAATCGGTACTTCAAGCTGATTTTCATGCGTAAAATATTGGCCTGCATGACGTGGATATCCATCGGCATAACCGCAAGCTACTATGCCAACACGTGTTTCCTTACTGGCGGTGAATCGGTGACCGTAACCTATGCTCTCCCCGGCCTGAATTGTTTGCACACTAATAATCTCAGTAGTCAATGTCATCACTGGTTTCAGGTTAAATTCCATAGCCGGCACACCTGATATTGGCGATGCCCCATATAGGATAATCCCCGGCCTTACCCAATCAGCATGTGCTTGTGGATAGCGCAGGATAGTAGCGGAGTTGGCTAACGATACTGGCTGACGTAAATTCTCTGTGGTTGTTTTAAACACTTGTAATGGCGCGGCAATGCCTAATGCCTCATCCGCGGTGGCAAAATGTGTCATCAAGGTAATTTCCTGCACATGTTTACAAGCTTGCAAGCGCTTAAATGCATTTAGGAATTCATGCGGCGTAAAACCTAAACGGTTCATGCCAGTATTCATCTTAAGATGCACATTGACAGTCCTAGCCAGTTTAGCGCGTTCCAGCATTTCAATCTGCGGCGCAGAATGCACCACAATGTCCACACCAAAACTAGCCGTAATGGCAAGCTCAGCAGCATTAAATACGCCTTCAAGCAATAAAATGGTTTGGCTAAATCCTGCTTCACGTAAATCCACCGCTTCATTCAAGCCGAGTACGGCAAAGCCGTCTGCATCATTAATGCCCTGCGCTACGTTAATTAAACCATGTCCGTAAGCATTGGCCTTTACAACCGCCATCACTTTTGAATGCGGCGCATAGTTTTTTACAATGGTTAAATTGTGTTGTAAGGCATTATGAGAAATCGTGGCGAGAATCGGACGCATATTAAAACGTTTCAATCATGAGTAATATCCAAGGAATGCTAGTAGCTATCCGCCATGTAGCCACTACCGGCAAAGTTTTCGAAGCGAGTGTGCTGTCCGAGGAAAGTCAACCTGACCCTGCCAATAGGTCCGTTACGCTGCTTACCAATAATGATTTCCGCAGTGCCTTTATCCGTACTGTCCGGGTTATAGACCTCATCACGGTAGATGAACAGGATCACATCGGCATCTTGTTCAATCGCACCTGATTCACGTAAATCACTCATCACCGGGCGTTTGTCTGGGCGCGTCTCTACCGAGCGATTAAGCTGCGACAGTGCCACTACAGGACAGTCTAACTCTTTAGCAAGCGCTTTAAGCGAGCGTGAAATCTCTGAAATTTCTGTAGCTCGATTCTCGCCTGAACGGCCTGCCGGGGCTGACATCAACTGTAAGTAATCAATGACAATCAAGCCTAGTTTACCGCATTGGCGATGTAATCTACGCGCTCGTGCGCGCACATCAAAGCTGCTTAGCCCTGCACCCTCATCGATAAAGATAGGCGCTTCGTTCAGCCTGCCGAGAGCCGTAGTCAATTTTTCCCAATCTTCGTCTTCCAGCTTACCTGTGCGCATACGATGCTGGTCTAAACGCCCTACCGAGCCTATCATCCGCATGGCTAACTGTGTTGAAGCCATCTCCATGGAGAATACCGCCACCGGCAAACCACTATCCAGTGCCACATTCTCGGCGATATTGAGTGAAAAAGCGGTCTTACCCATGGATGGGCGACCGGCTACAATGATTAAATCACCGCCCTGGAAGCCGGATG
>JAZJZG010000126.1:0-1812 GCA_040389995.1 Pseudomonadota bacterium
ATCAAGCAACACAGCTTGCGGCTGAAAAACATAATGGGTCGTCACCAAGTCATGCTTATCCAATGGTGCCTCATCCTAAAGGCAAGAACTTTGTAGATTTTGATGAAGACATTCAGATCAAAGACTTTGTGAACGCTGCTAAGGAGGGCTTCGACAATATTGAGCTAATGAAGCGCTTTACTACAGTCGGCATGGGGCCTAGCCAAGGCAAGCACTCAAATATGAATGCTATCCGTATTTTGGCAAGAATCCGTAATTTACCGGTAGAAAAGATTGGAACGACGACTTCAAGACCATTCTTCCATCCAACGCCAATCGGACATTTAGGTGGACGTGGATTCCATTCACATCGCCTGACAGCATTGCATGATTGGCATCAAAGTAATGGTGCAGTGTTTACTGATATTGGCGCCTGGAAAAGGGCTGCTTATTATCCTGCAGCTAATCAATCTAAAGAAGATGCGATCCAGGATGAAGTGCTTGCAGTACGCAAAACGGCCGGCATTATTGATGGTAGTTCGTTTGGTAAGATCGAAATACACGGGCCAGATGCAGCTGAATTTCTTGAGCGGTTCTTCACAGGCAGCTATGCCAGCCAACAAGTTGGAAGCTGCCGATACACCATGCTGTTAGATGAGTCGGGTGTGGTGGTAGATGACGGTATTGCGAGCCGTCTGGCATTAGATTTGTTTTACCTGTCAATCGGTACTTCGAATGCAGCAGCGGTTTACCGCGAAATGCAACGCTCGCAGCAAGAGTGGCAACTCAACATAGGTTTAGTCAATGTGACTGGTGCTTATGGTGCGATGAACATTGCAGGACCATCTGCGCGTGAAATCTTATCGACACTGACAGATATCGACCTTACTTATGAGTCATTCCCTAACAGCAGTGTTCGGGTAGCAGTAGTAGCAGGCGTTGAAGCCAGAATAATCAGGGTCGCGTTCGTATCTGATATGGCTTACGAACTGCATGTACCAATGGGGCAATCACAGCATGTATGGAGTGCCTTGATTGAAGCTGGTAAAAAACATGGCTTGCGTCCTTTTGGTAGTGATACACAGCGTTTGCTACGTCTGGAAATGGGACATCCTATGCCAGGCATTGATACAGACGGATTAACCAATCCATTTGAAATTGGTGCCGACTGGGCGATAAAAATGGAGAAACCATATTTTATCGGCCAAAGAAGCTTGAGTATTTTAGCTAAACGGCCACTGAGAAAAAAATTGGTGCCATTCGTGCTAGCGCCTAATTTCAATGCCGAAATGCCAATGGATTGTAATTTAGTGATTGATGGCAATGAAATCGGTGGCCGCGTAACAAGTATCAGCTACAGCAAGTTCATAGATCGTTGCATAGGTTTTGCTTATGTGCCGCCAGCTAAAAAGGCGGTAGGCTCAGAATTCCAGATACGTACCGATAGCGGTAGTTTGGTAACAGCGACTGTAGTAGAAACGCCATTTTTCAAGAACCAGATTAAAAGTCAAAAAGGAGCTTGATATGCAAGCACTTGATGCAAAAAAAGATAGCAAAACAGTCATGCAGATTTCACCTGTTGCACATGCACAGGCTAAAACTGCGACAAAATGGGCTGTAGTGAACGGCATGGAAATAGCGACTGAATTTGCAAATAGCGATATTGAGCAAGCCAGAAAAAAAGTATTAGGTATTACTGATGTTAGTTGTCTTGAGCGTTATGGAGTCAAGGGGCCACAAGCCTCGAAATGGCTTGCCGACCACGAGTTGGCAATCCCGTCCAATCCTAACTCCTGGACAATCTGTAATCAAAGAAATCTGGTCTTGCGCTTA
>JAZJZG010000126.1:1822-3624 GCA_040389995.1 Pseudomonadota bacterium
ATCAGTTTGGTGGCTCAGCCAGTAAAAGTTTAGCGGCCGATACAGCTCAAGTAGCTGGCGTGTACAAAGTAACACGTGCTGATGCAGCTTTTATTTTGAGTGGTAGTGAGGTGCTCAATTTGTTTTCTGAATTGTGCTCACTAGATTTACGCAACAATGCGCTTTTGGCTAACGATGTAATCATGACGCAAGTCGCGGGCATATCAGCAGTCGTGATGCGTCAAACCTTAAATGGTGAGCAGGTTTATAGACTCTGGTGTGATGGCACTTATGGGTCGTATATGTGGGAAATGTTGTTAGAAGTAGCAGTTGAATTGGGCGGTGGAGCAGTAGGGCTTTCTAGTTATAAAAACTAAAGCTGATACTGAGGCTGGCTTTGATAAACGGTGTTGATGGCTTACAAGTGGCTCGGATAAATTTGATTTTCAGGGAGTGGTGAATGAAAACGTTAGATGAAGCAAAAAAGTTTTTGAAAGATAATGACGTCAAATATGTGTTGGCTCAGTTTGTCGATATACATGGCGTTGCAAAAGTTAAGTCTGTACCTGCTGAACATATTGGCAGCATACTTAAAGGCGGTGCTGGTTTTGCGGGCGGCGCGATCTGGGGCATGGGCATAGCGCCAAATGGTCCTGATTATATGGCGGTTGGTGATTTATCAACGCTGACTTTAATGCCTTGGCAGCCAGGTTATGCACGTATTATCTGTGATGGTCATGTGAATGAAAAACCATACGGACATGACTCTCGTGTGGTACTTAAAGCACAAACCGACCGATTAGCTAAAAATGGCTGGATTCTTTACACCGGGTTAGAGCCAGAATTCTCTTTACTGCGTAAAGATGAAAAAGGTGGAATTCACCCATACGATGCTACAGATACCTTGCTAAAACCATGCTATGACTACAAAAGCATGTCTAAGCAATCAGCATTCTTAGAGCGTTTGACTGACACTCTGATTGCAGCCGGTTTAGATATTTACCAAATCGACCATGAAGATGCAAATGGTCAGTTTGAAATCAACTACACCTACGCAGACTGTATGAAAAGTGCGGATGACTATCTGATGTTCAAAATGGCCGCTAGCCATATTGCACACGAGATGGGTTTGATCTGCTCATTTATGCCTAAACCGTTCGGTAATCGTCCAGGTAATGGTATGCATATGCATATGTCCATTGGTGATGGTAAGAAAAGTTTATTCCACGATGATAGCGACGCGACTGGTCATGGCTTATCAAAATTAGCTTACCACTTTATGGGCGGTGTACTTGCCCACGCACCAGCGATCACTGCACTGGCTTGCCCAACCGTGAACTCTTATAAACGCTTGGTTGTGAGCCAGTCTCTAACAGGTTCAACTTGGGCGCCAGCGTATATTTCATACGGCAACAACAACCGCTCAACCATGGTGCGTATACCGTATGGCCGCTTAGAGTTACGCCTGCCAGATGGTAGTTGCAATCCGTACTTGGCAACGGCAGCAGTGATTGCTGCAGGCCTAGATGGTGTTAAACGTGAGTTGCATCCAGGCGCTGGGCACTCTATTAACTTATACGATTTAACGCCTGCGCAGATGCGTGAGCAAGGAATTGGAATATTGCCTCAAAGTCTTGGTGAGGCCATAGATCAGCTTGAAAGTGACCAAGTCATTCGTGATGCTTTAGGTGATTCATTGTCGGAAGAGTTTATCAAAATCAAACGTGCGGAATCAATGGAATACCAACGACATGTTTCAGATTGGGAAATTAACCGCTATGTGGATTTTTTCTAATTTTTAACGCTAGTTTTGAATTAACGAA
>JAZJZG010000127.1:0-2784 GCA_040389995.1 Pseudomonadota bacterium
TCATCTTTAACGGTAAACGAGAACTTCTCGGCTTGGGTGCCCGGCATAGAGACTAAAACGATTTCGCCTTCCCAGGTTTTGCAGACATAGCCTTTCAGTGAGAATTTTTGTACATAACCTGCACGCTCGCCGGTTGAGTATGTCCAGTTCAAGGTGCCCCATGTGTACAAAGCAAACAGCAAGATGGGTACTAGAATCAGCAGCACGACATACTTAAATAACCCCTTTAGCTTACTCAACATAGCTTGCCTTTAATAATCAAAATGAATGCGTGAAAAATGAACACTTCACAATTTAACAAATAATGGTCACGACTAGTAGTTTTATATGATTTTCAGTTAATTAAATGCAGAAAAAAATAGCAAGATACCGACTAAACGCTACAATCTCAGCATGCCATCTACAACCAGTACTATTACCATCTGCTCAACAGCGCGGCTTGTTCGTGGCTTGAATTTACAACATCAGCAACGCCAGCTCGGTAATGGCAACCAGCAGTGGCAGGCTAGCGAAGCGTTTACCCTGCAGCAGTGGTTAGATAGCTTGATTAATCATGCTACTTTGCTTGGATTGCTGCCCAGCGATGCATTGCCTATGGTGGTGTTGAGCACAGTGACAGAAGCTTTTTTATGGGAGCAGGCGATTACAACTTGCTTGGCCAAGCATGAGGCCGCTGCTTTGTTTGACATTCGTGCGATGGCGAAATCTGCCATTGAAGCCAATGATCTAATGCTAAATTGGCGCATCACAGAAGCTGATGTGAATACGCAGTTTATTACACAGGAAACTCGGCAGTTTTTACGTTGGCGGCATACTTTTGACGCCTTATGCACAGCAAAAAACGCCATAGCCGCGGTCCGCTTAAGCGCTTTGCAAATTGAGCTGATAGTGCAAAATGCGCAATCTCTATCAAGCGAGCTCACCTTGCCTAAGCAAATAATATTGGCGGGTTTTGACCGTATCACACCGCTTGAAAAGCATTTATTCGAGGCTCTTAAAACCTGTGGTGTACAGATTGAGAAATTGAGCAGCGCAGCACAGGCAAACTTGCAAGTGGACTATCTGGCATTGAATGACAGCAATGCCGAATGCCGGGCTGCGGTGGCATGGGCGCAGCAAAAACTGCTGGAGAATCCGCAAGCACAATTGGCAATTATTAGCCCTGCGCTAGGTAATATCCGCCGTGAATTAGCAGATTTGCTGGACGATACCTTTCACCCCGAAACCTTGCAAGCCAGTCATTGCGAGAATCCACGTTGTTATGATTTTTCATTGGGCTTAGCGCTGACTGAATACCCGATTGTGCATAGTGCATTGCAGCTTTTACGGCTTGCTGCGAATAAAAGTGTTATGAGTTTTGATGATGTGACACCAATTTTGCAGGATGTGTATTGGGGCAACATGCTGGAGCTTGATGCCAGGGCACAGTTAGATGCACATGTACGCAAATATTTGAATGCGAGCTATAGCCTGGAGGCGTTAATCAAGCAGGCGAGTAAATTACAAAGCGATGGTGTGCAATTGCTTACGCTGATTGAGCATTTAGGCCTGATTGCTAGGTTTAACTCGCCATCAAATAACCAAACAAATGTAAACAACCAAACAAAGCTAAATAACCAAACTGGCACACAGCTAAATAGCCAGGGTAATCAGCGGCAGTTACCTTCGGTCTGGGTGTTAGCTTTTAATGATTTGTTAGGCGCACTCAAGTGGGCAAATACTCGAGCAATATCTAGCCACGAATATCAGGCACAGCAGGCATTTCTCAAATGCCTAAAAGAGCTGGCTACACTAGATGCCATTCTCGGTAATATCGATGTGTATGAAGCGGTGCAGAAAGTCACTGAATTATGCATTGCGACTATGTTCCAGGCGGAAGCGAAAGGCGATATTCATATACAGATACTCGGGCTTTTGGAAACGCCAGCGGTACAACTAGACGCAGTGTGGGCGTTGAATATGAACGATCAGCATTGGCCGCCAGCCGTTAAATTGAATCCTTTATTGCCTGCTGAATTGCAGCGCAATCGCGGTACCCCTAATGCCAGTGCCAGCATTCAAAGTGAATTTTCTGCGTTAGTACATCAACGTTTGATGTCAAGTACACCGGAAGTAGTGTTTTCATATGCGCTACAAGACGGTGAGCGTGAATTAAGGCCATCACCACTGCTAGAAATTAATGACTTGGAAGCGCTAATTCAGCCTGTGCCTAGGCAAACACAGTTATCTGCCCGTACATTAGCGGAATGTCTAGCGCAGCCTGCCGATATGCAGATGGTTGATGACTATATGGCGCCAGCCGTTGTGGCCGGTGAAAAGGTGCGTGGCGGTGTGAGTTTGTTTGCACGGCAAGCTAGCTGCCCGGCGTGGGCGTTTTATCAATACCGCTTAGGTGCTAGTAAACTGGAGACGCCGATTGATGGCTTGGACAATATAGCGCGCGGTAATTTGTTGCATTTGGTATTACAGCATTTTTGGCGTAATTGCGAAAGCCTGAGCAATCTCAAAGCAATGTCCAGCTCACAACGATTGAGTACGATTGATACCGCGATAAAAAAAGGTATGGAGATATTGACGCATGAAGTCGGCTCCCATATTCCGCCACAGGTGCTGCAAATCGAGCAGCAACGTTTACAGCAACTGATGCAGGTTTGGCTGGATGTAGAGTTAGAGCGTGCGGATTTTAAAGTAGCAGCTTGTGAACAAAGACATCAGCTAGATGTGCAAGGTTTAAACTTAACGCTGACGATAGACCGTGTTGATAAGCTGACTGATGGCAGTTTG
>JAZJZG010000128.1:0-25325 GCA_040389995.1 Pseudomonadota bacterium
GAACCGTTCAACCTCAAGCCGAGCTGCATTTGCAAGCTGCTGGTTTATCGCCACTCATGGCGCGTTTATTGGCTGCGCGTGGCATCACTGCGGCTGCGCAACTCAGCGCTAATTTAAGCAGCCTCATTCCGCCACAAACACTTACGCATAACGCAGCTATGGCCAAATTGCTGGCGGATGCCATCACTGCCGGGAAAAAACTGCTGGTGATAGGCGATTATGACGCCGACGGTGCCACCGCCACCGCTGTTGCCGTTAAAGGCTTGCGTGCGTTCGGTGCAACAGTAGATTTTTTAGTGCCCAATCGCTTTGAGTACGGTTATGGTCTTACGCCGGAAATCGTCGCTTTGGCAGCCATACAAAAGCCGGACGTGATTATTACGGTGGATAACGGCATCGCTAGTGTCGATGGTGTTGCCGCAGCGAATAGTCTGGGCATACAGGTGTTGATTACCGACCATCATCTGCCTGGGCAAGAAACACCGCAAGCCGCATGTATCATCAATCCTAATCAGCATGGCTGTACTTTCCCGAGTAAAAATCTGGCCGGTGTCGGCGTGATGTTCTATGGCTTGCTTGGCTTGCGCGCTGAGCTGCGGGAGCGCGGTGCTTACGTAGAAAATCCGGAGCCAAACTTAACCGAACTGCTGGATTTAGTTGCATTAGGCACAGTGGCTGATTTGGTTAAATTAGATGATAACAACCGAATTCTGGTTGAGCAGGGCTTACGCAGAATCCGCGCTGGCGCTTGTGCGAAAGGCATTTTAGCCTTGTTGCAAGTCAGTGGGCGTCAACATCAGGCTGCCAACGCACAAGACTTAGGCTTCTATGTCGGTCCGCGCCTCAACGCGGCTGGGCGTTTAGACGACATGACGTTGGGCATAAAATGCTTGTTGGCTGAATCGGACACTGAAGCGACAAGAATCGCGCAACAACTTAACGATTTAAATGTGCAGCGACGTAGCATAGAAGCTGATATGCAAGACAGTGCCAATATCTCGCTGGATGATATTCGTGTGGATAACCGCTTCACCATCAGCATGTATCAGCCTGATTGGCATCAAGGCGTGATTGGTATTTTAGCTTCGCGTATCAAAGAGCGTTTTCATCGCCCGGTAATCGCTTTCGCTAATGCTAATGATGGTCTGTTAAAAGGCTCTGGACGTTCTATTGCTGGTTTGCATCTGCGTGATGCGCTGGATTTACTCAGCAAGCATCAGTCGGATTTGATTATTAAGTTTGGCGGTCACGCCATGGCGGCAGGGCTTACTATCAAGCAGATTGATTTTGAACGCTTTAATCAGAGCTTTGAAATCGTTGTAAAAAGCTTGATTACGGAAGCAGATTTGGAGTCTATCCTTGAAGTAGATGGCGGGTTGGCTGGCAACGAGATGACCTTTGACACTGCACAAACTTTAGAAAAGCTAGTTTGGGGGCAGGGTTTTGCACCCCCTTTGTTTTATGATGAGTTTGAAGTGGTCAGCCAGCGCGTGCTTGCTGAAAAGCACTTGAAGCTCACATTAAGAAATATCTCAAAATCTAGCGCAATCACGTCGCCGCTAGTGGTTGACGCCATCTATTTTAATCACCCGGATTTTTTAGATAGTCATATACAAGCTGCTTATCAGCTACAAACCAATAGCTACAATGGTACGCAAAAAGTACAGCTTAATATTCGACATGTTGCGGCTTAAGCAATATAGTTAACAGTATTCTTCCATTATAGCTGGGAGTTAACCTGCAATTAGTTGAAAGGTCGTGGCGTTTAATACTTAATCAGCAACAATACATAAAGGAAAATATGATGAAAAAGAATGGTCAATTTTCAATAATTAGAAACCTTGCACTTTCCGCAGTGATTTTAAGTGTTTCTAGTGTTTATGCAGAAGATGCAGCTTCAGTGGTTAACGATAAGCCGGTAACCGAGCAATTAGTCGATACGCTAACCAAACTTGCAGGTGGTCCACACAAAGGCTATCGAGCTAACCATGCTAAAGGTATCGTCGTGCAAGGCGAGTTCGTGCCAGCAAAATCAGCAGCTAGTATCAGCAAGGCCATTCATTTGCAAAACACGCCTAGTCCAGTGGTGGTGCGTTTTTCAGATGCCACCGGCGTGCCAAATATTCCAGACGCTAATGGTAATGCCTTTCCTAAAGGTATCGCGATTCGTTTTCAATTACCGGACAATACTTATACCGATATTGTGAGTATCTCTACCAAGGGCTTTCCAGCGGCGACACCTGAGGATTTTTTAGGCTTGTTGAATGCCGTGGCAGCTAGTGGACCCGATGCAGCAAAACCAAGCCCGGCCGAGCAGTTTTTAGGCACACATCCGGCAGCACTCAAATTCGTGCAGATGCCTAAACCAGCGCCAGTCAGTTTTGCTACAGAAGCATTTTACGGTGTGAATGCCTTTAAGTTTACGAATGCTAAAGGTGAAGCACAATACGGTCGCTACCGTATTACGCCAGTTAAAGGCGCAGAATTCTTAACAAAAGAAGACACGGCTAAAGCCAGCCCTAATTATTTGTTTGACGAGTTGCCAGTGCGCTTAAGTAAAGCACCAGTCCAATATACGATTTCTGTGCAATTGGCTGAAAAAGGGGATGCGGTGAATGATGCCACGGTGGTATGGCCGGAAACCAGAAAGCAAGTTGAATTAGGTACGCTGACCATTAAAAACGTGGATGTTAATGGGCCGCAATATGAAAAATCTACCATGTTCAATCCATTAGCGTTGGTAGATGGTATTGGGGCATCTGAAGATCCAATATTGCTGGCTCGGCCATTAGCTTATGCAGTTAGTTACAGCAGGCGTCTATCTGATTAAATTAGTGAGCCTAGGATTAAACAGTATTAATTTAACGCCTTGTTAAGAGGCGTTAGTGCTTTTGGTGTAGCATTCTTTAATAGAGCACGCCATATGTTTTAGGTGGCGCTAAAGATATTAAATGCCCGCTATAATAACAGCTAACTAAACGCGTTTCAGCCCAACTCATGAAAATTCAAACCATACCAACAACGGCTTTTAATGACCAGAAACCTGGCACCTCGGGTTTACGCAAAAAAGTAAAAGTCTTTCAGCAGCCACATTATTTAGAAAATTTTGTACAAAGTATCTTTGATACTTTGCTGGAAAATGGCGAGCTGCCAGCAGGGGTCACGCTCACTGTAGGTGGCGATGGACGTTATTATAATCGCCATGCGATACAAACCATTATTCAAATGGCCGCAGCTAGTGGATTTTCTCGTGTGCTAGTTGGGCAGGCGGGCATTCTATCTACGCCGGCAGTTTCGCATATCATTCGTAAGTATCATACCTTTGGCGGTATGATCTTGTCGGCAAGTCATAATCAAGGCGGTATTAATGGTGACTTTGGCATCAAATACAACATCAGTAATGGCGGCCCTGCGCCTGAAAAAATAACCGATAGTATCTTTGCAAAAAGCAAAGTCATCACACAATATAAAATCGCAGATCTACCTCAAGTAGACATAGATACACTGGGTGAAACGGAGTTTGATGGAGTAAGTGGTAAATTTACCGTGCAAGTAATTAATGCGGTGGTGGATTATGCTGATTTGATGCAAACGCTGTTTGATTTTCCTG
The DNA here is from genome assembly GCA_040389995.1 of Pseudomonadota bacterium. Classification (GTDB taxonomy): domain Bacteria; phylum Pseudomonadota; class Gammaproteobacteria; order Burkholderiales; family Methylophilaceae; genus Methylotenera. Next base: position 3,611 of record JAZJZG010000128.1, read on the forward strand.
CGATTAAGCAATTATTGGCCAGCAGTTTCAAGATGAAATTTGACGCCATGCATGCCGTTACAGGGCCATATGCGCAGGAGATTTTTGTGAATCGGCTTGGTGCACCAGCCGATAGCCTGATGAATTGCGTACCGTTAGAAGATTTTGGCGGCGGTCACCCTGATCCAAATTTAACTTACGCTGAAGATTTGGTAAAAATCATGTTTGCCGGTGATGCTGCATTAGATTTTGGGGCGGCCTCGGATGGTGATGGTGACCGTAATATGATCTTAGGCAAGAATTTTTTTGTTACGCCGTCTGATAGTCTGGCGGTACTTGCTGCCAATGCAACCTTAGTGCCGGCTTATGTCGGCGGCATCGCTGGCGTTGCACGCTCAATGCCTACCAGCGGCGCGGTGGATCGTGTTGCGGCAAAATTAGATATTCCCTGTTTTGAAACGCCAACTGGCTGGAAGTTCTTTGGCAATTTGATGGATGCTGGCAAGGTGACGCTTTGTGGCGAAGAAAGTTTTGGTACTAGTTCAAGTCACGTACGCGAAAAAGACGGGCTGTGGGCGGTATTGTTTTGGTTGAATATTCTTGCACAAAAGAACTCAGCTCATGGCGTTACTTCGGTAGCAGAGGTTTTAAGGTCTCATTGGTTGGCGTATGGGCGCAATGTGTATTCACGGCATGATTATGAGGCTATCCCTACGGATGCTGCCAATAACGTGATGCAGCATATACAGGCACAATTTGAGCGTTTGCCGGGCCAGAAATTTGGCACTTATCAAGTGAAGACTTGTGATAATTTTAGTTATCATGACTCTATAGATGGCTCTATTAGCAATAACCAGGGTGTGCGTATTTTGTTTGAGGATGGTTCGCGGATTGTATTCAGGCTGTCCGGTACCGGTACCGAAGGCGCGACTTTGCGTATTTATCTAGAAGCCTTTGAGCCAGACAGTGCTAAACATCATTTAGATGCGCAAGTCGCGTTAGCGGAAATGATACGAATTGCGTTACAAATATCTCAGCTTGTCGAGAGATCAGGGCGGCTAGCGCCGACGGTCATCACTTAACGGTGATTGGTTAGTGGTGGCAGGTAAAAATAAAGCCAGTTTTTAACTGGCTTTATTGCGTTGTAACTTAAAGTAGCGCAACTCTTAAAATGGAGTAACCTAAAAATAGAGCAATCTAGTACAGATTTATAAAACAAAAGTCTTAATTGCCGACCACGTGTTTTGCCACCCATTCCTGTGCGGTGAGTTCACCGTCTCCAGAAGTGTCCATGTGGGCAAAAATGGTTCTATGATAATTTAGAAACTCATCTCTTGTTACTTTGTGATCGCCGTCGGTGTCCATCATACGCATCATTTTCATGGAACGTAATTCGCGACTATAACCACCTGTGGCAAGGTCAAGTTTTGAGTGGTTGCTTGGACCCGCCCACTCTTTTGCATCTACTGAGCCGTCTTTATCCTTATCTAGCTCGTCAAAAATACTGTTGTAATAGGCGTCAGCTTCAGCGGCGGTAACTTTATGGTCGCCATTCGCATCTAACATTTTCATCATGGCCATTGTTTGTAATTCACGTGCATAACCGCCCGTACTTAACATTGGCTCTGCTGAGAAAACTGGCGCTGAAAACGTTGCGATTGATAATAATGTTGCGGCTGCTAATGCCGCACTTTTGATTTGAAAACTCATGATAACCTCCAAGATAGAACATAAAGAAAAATAACTGCAAACCTTAGTCCGTGAGCAAGGCTACTTACTTACATTTATTTTCAATATGCTATATGTCAGCGGCTTACTCTAAATATAATCAATAAGTTAGATGATATTGGTTTCTCGATTAGGGGTAATTGCCTATCTGTTTAATCATCCACTTGTTTGATTGTCATTTGACCTTTGTACAGTCGTACATCCATGCGACCTAAAAATGACATGCCAAGTAATACGTCACCATCCAGGCCAGGGGCAATCATTGCGGCAACGTCATGCGCCTCAACTCCACCTATCTTTACTTGATTTAACCGCACCATATAGCCAATGCTGTCGCCATTAGCTGTGTTGGTGCGGACTGCATTAATGCTTTTAAGCTTAAGCCTATCGGCAACGCCTTGTGAAATGGCCACACCTGTTGCGCCTGTATCAATCAGCACATTGATTTTTTCACCGTTGATGAGCGCCTCGGCACGATAATGACCATCCAGGCCGCGCTTTAATACTACGGTGCTTGCGTCACCTAAACGGCTAATTTTATTGGGATTCTGAATATTGTCGGCTAGATAGTAAACAAGGCTGGCGAGTGCCAGCCAGATCATAGCAACGATTAATGTGTTTCGTGACATATTGAATAGCGTTTGAATGAACGTGCTATTGGCATGGGTCTGTTTAAACTAAATTGCAATAGACTTGAATGCAATCGCGACGAGGGCGAAGTAGGTGAGGTGATGTAGTAATTGATCAAAACCCAGTAGTATCCAGAACCATTCACTATTATCAGGCTTAAGGCCTAGCTTCTTGTTGGCATTCATTTTTGCCCAATCAATATGGTAATGAATGGTGGCGTCTGCCAAGGCAAACATCCAGGCATCCATGCCAAGCCAGCAGGCCAGTACGATAAACGTGCCTATGCCATGCAACACTGAATGTGTGATGCCACCCAGATGGCCATAGGTGCCTTTGTTGCGATACATCCAAGCAAAAGTCTGCAATGGGAAGTCGCAAATAAAGTGCTTAACAAATAGCCATAACAAAGCGCTAAACATGCTGTATCTCAAACATGTTGTGCTGCAAAACTGGTGTCGTCCATACTTGCAATCCTAATCAGGAGAAGGCGGATTATTTAGCTTCTTCAATCCAGGCTAATTGTATGGCTTCTAGAATTTTCTCACCACATCTATCTGGCTTGTCTGTGAAGTCCTCTAAATCCAGCACCCACTGCATTAGGTCGGTAAAGAGTACGGTTTTTGGGTCAATATCCGGATGCTTATCGTAAAGTGTTTCGGCAATGATTAAAGTGTCGGTCCATTTCATGTTTTTGATTCCTTGCTGTATAGGTAGCCTGATTATAGCTCGGCTAACCGGGTATATAGCTAAACTGGCGCTAACAAACTAGCTTGGGCACAAAAAAACACCCGTAACACATTTTTTCAGGTGTTACGGGTGAATAGCGTGATTTTGGAGATTAACGCATGCACTATCATATGCAAAGTGTATGCCAGTTAAAAAGTTGTTTTAGTTCATATGCTTAATTGAGTTTATTGTTTATATGCAGATGCAATTCTTCTAATATAACCACTTGGTTGGTTATATTCAGCCACCAGTGACTATTTGCTGTATTGATATGCCTGTAACATGACTTTAATCTTACTGCTACAGCGTGGTAAAATATCGAGATTATTTTAATAAAACTTAATTTTAAGTCTTTGGAAAACTAAATATCATGTCTCTAGCCCCATTAAACCAAGCGCCATTTAATTATGCTAACACTTTAAACCAAGCTGATCCTGCCTTGTGGGGCATGATAGAGCGTGAGGTTGTCCGTCAGCACGATCATATTGAATTGATTGCTTCTGAAAACTACACCAGTCCGGCGGTGATGCAGGCACAAGGTTCTCAACTAACTAATAAATATGCTGAGGGCTATCCAGGCAAGCGTTTTTACGGTGGCTGTGAGTTTGTCGACCAAGTTGAGCAGTTAGCCATAGACCGTTTAAAGGCTTTGTATGGTGCGGAGTATGCTAATGTACAGCCGCACTCTGGCTCTCAGGCTAATCAGGCCGTGTATTTCAGTATCCTAAAACCTGGTGATACGATCATGGGGATGAATCTTGGTCACGGCGGTCATTTAACGCATGGTTCACCGGCTAACTTGTCCGGTAAGTTATTTAATATCGTACCGTATGGCTTGAATGACAAAGAAGAAATCGATTACGATGAGATGGAGCGCATTGCGGTTGAATGCAAACCTAAATTACTTATCGGCGGTGCTTCTGCTTATGCCCTGCGTTTTGATTGGGCGCGTATGAGTGAAATCGCTAAAAAAGTCGGCGCTTATTTCATGGTGGATATGGCGCATTATTCAGGATTGATTGCGGCTGGTGTGTATCCAAATCCAGTGCCGCACGCAGATTTTGTCACGTCTACTACGCATAAAACATTGCGCGGTCCACGCGGCGGTATTATTCTGGCTAGAGCCGAATTTGAAAAATCACTGAATTCAAGCGTGTTCCCGGCACTGCAAGGCGGTCCGTTGATGCATGTGATTGCCGCAAAGGCGACGGCCTTCCTTGAGGCGGCTCAACCTGAATTCAAAACCTATCAAGCACAAGTGATTAAAAACGCCCAAGCGATGGCCGAGACATTGACCGCCCGTGGTTTGCGTATCATTTCAGGCCGTACCGAATCACATATGTTCATGGTGGATTTGCGTACTAAAGGCTTAACCGGTAAAGCGGCAGATGCGGCACTTGGTTTAGCGCATATTACCGTGAATAAGAACGCGATCCCTAACGACCCGGAAAGCCCGTTTGTGACTTCAGGTATTCGTATCGGTGCGCCAGCTATTACTACGCGTGGTTTTAAAGAAGAGGAAGCCAAACAAGTGGCGAACCTGATTGCCGATGTGCTGGATAATCCTGCGGATGACGCAGTTATTGCCGCGACTAAAACTAAAGTACATGCATTAACCGCAAGATTTCCTGTTTATCAAGGCTGATAGCTAAAGGCTTAACAGTGAAATGTCCTTTTTGCGGTGCTGACGATACGCAAGTCATTGATTCCAGGGTCAATGATGAAGGAGATTCTATTCGTCGGCGTCGCAAATGCGGTAGCTGTGATAAGCGTTTTACAACCTACGAAACCGCCGAACTGCATATGCCGCAGGTGGTGAAAACCAATGGTACGCGTGAGGAGTTTAGCCGCGATAAGCTGCGCTTATCATTTTCGCGTGCCTTGCATAAGCGTCCAGTGCCTACAGAATATGTGGATCATGCCTTGGACCGGATTTCACAAAAGCTGTTGAGTCTTGGCGAGCGTGAGATTCCAGCACGGGTCTTGGGTGAGAGTGTGATGCATGAGTTGAAGTTGATGGATAAAGTGGCTTATATACGTTTTGCATCGGTATATCGCAGTTTTTCCGATGTAGACGATTTTAATGATGTAATCCGCGATTTAGATATACCCGCGACTAATGTTAAACGCCGGATCACCGACGCTTAGGCGCATGCGCGTTATCTAAACTTGCATTAAATTTACCACCGAACAATTAAGGATATGTCATATGAAGTTGATTAACTGGGCCTCCATTGCACTTGCTGTCTTTACCGTGTTGCTGACTATCGTGTTTTTTACGTGGTGGGCCATGAAAGATAGCGTGGTGTTTGGTAATGAGAAATTTGACCAGACCAAATGGATGCAGGCTACCAGTACGATTCAGACTGAATGCAAGCGCGGTGATATGGCCTATGACTTGCAACAGCATATATTGGGTAAAGGCGCACCTAGAGAGGCAATAGGCGTGCTTTTAGGTAGACCTAGCTATGAGGACGAGCACTCAATGGAATATGATTTAGGTAAATGTATGCATGTTTATCATGGCTTGCTTATTTATTTTGATGAAAACAATCGCTTGTCTAACAGCCGTATTTCATCGCATTAGTCTTTAAATATTGATTTTGTAATTTAATCTTATCGTTTGCCGCAATATTAAGCGTTCCCGACATCCAGTGTTCTCAGTCGCAGACCATACCTATATGACCCTTGCCCTGCGTTTAGCAGAGCAGGGCTTATGCACCACGCAACCCAATCCACGGGTAGGTTGCGTTATCGTAAAAAACAATCAGATTATAGGTCGGGGTGCACATCTTAAAGCCGGAGAGCCGCATGCTGAAGTCTTCGCTTTGCGTGATGCGGGCGCAAACGCAGCCGATGCTGATGCCTATGTCACGCTTGAACCTTGCAATCATCATGGCCGCACGCCTCCGTGCGTGGATGCGCTCATCGCCGCGAAGGTAAGGCGTGTTGTCATTGCAATGCAGGACCCTAACCCGCTAGTGGCTGGCAATGGCGTAAAGCGTTTGCAAGCGCACAGTGTATTGGTTGAAGTCGGATTGATGCAGCAGCAAGCGGAAGCATTGAACGCAGGGTTCATTTCACGCATGACGCGTGGTTTACCCTATGTGCGTAGCAAGATAGCCGCAAGCTTAGATGGGCGCACTGCGCTTAAGAATGGCAAAAGCCTGTGGATCACTGGTGAATCAGCAAGGCTGGACGTGCAGCATTGGCGTGCGCAGTCATGTGCGATTGTCACAGGGATTGGCACCGTGCTTGCTGACAACCCGAGCATGAATGTCCGTCTGGCTGCTGCAACGCGTCAGCCAATGCGTGTGATTGTGGATAGCCGCTTACAAATACCGGTCGACTGTAAGCTGCTGGCGGCTGAAACGATGCAACATAGCCCGGTGATGATTGCCTATGCTGTAGATAACCATGATAAGGTCGCCACACTCAGTGCAACTGGCGCTCAGTTGCTGCATGTGCCGAACCAGTATGGGCAGATTGATTTAAAGGCTTTGCTTGTGCACTTGGCGCAGCATGATGTAAACGAGGTATTGCTAGAGGCAGGGCAAGGCTTGAACGGCGCGTTCCTGCATGCTAATTTGATTGATGAATTCATTTTTTACTACGCACCAAAACTGATGGGGGCGGATGCCAAAGGTATGATCGCTATTCCGGAATTGACGGAGATGCGCTTAGCCACTGATTTGCATATCTTGGATGTGCGCCAGATTGGGCAGGATATTCGCTTGCGTGCCAGGCCGGTTTAACGCTATCTTCTCGCCATTATCATGCTGATTGACACCCATTGCCATCTTGATGCCGCAGAATTTGATGTCGATCGGGATGCGATTGCGCTAGCAGCGCTGCAACATCAGGTAACCAACATCGTAATACCCGCTGTGGCGCGCGCTAATTTTGATGGCGTCATTGCGCTATGCCGCACACATAAACATTGCGCCTACGCGCTTGGCATTCATCCTATGTATGTGGATGATGCCACTCATGATGACTTGGCCACACTAAAAAGCTATGTGGAAAACAATAATCCAGTTGCTATTGGTGAAATCGGTTTAGATTATTTTGTGACCAATGCTAAAAATAACCCAGCCAATATAGAGAAACAAACCTATTTTTTTACCGAGCAGCTTAAGCTTGCCAAGCACTATGATTTACCCGTGATATTGCATGTACGACATGCGGTGGATGATGTGTTGAAGTATTTGCGTCGATATGAAATCAAGCGCGGTATCGCACATGCGTTCAATGGCAGCTTCCAGCAGGCGGAACAATTGATCGCCTTAGGCTTCAAGCTTGGTTTCGGTGGCGCCATGACTTACAGCCGTGCGTTAAGGATTCGTGAGTTGGCAACTAAGCTGCCGTTAGAGTCTATCGTTTTAGAGACAGATTCGCCTGATATCCCGCCTGAATGGATAGGAACCAAAGGTAGAAACACGCCATTAGAGCTACCAGGAATCGCACAAGCTTTAGCGGATTTAAGAGGGGTAAATGCCTCGCAAGTGCTTGAAACTACTAGTGCCAATGCATTAAATATATTGCCAAAACTACTTGACTTATGCACACCACCTAAAGTGCTACTTTAAGTATGGTAAAAAAACCTTAGTAATCAATGGTGCTTATTTAAGTTATTGATTTTTAACGACTAAATAATAGATTAAAATTTAAGCGTTTTGAAAAATCCCTTTAAAATTGGCATGTTACAAATTCAAGTCACATCTATTCACAGAGTTATCCACAGATAATGTGGAGAATATTTTTTACTTCATGGAACTTTTTAAAAGTCAATTTTTTAATCATCTATTTTTATGATCGTTAACCAGCAAGCCTACCGCACCATATGGCCAGATGCGCAAATGCAATTGGTAGAAATTATCGACCAAACCAAATTGCCTTTTGCTTTTGAAATCGTAAGCATCAGTACTTTGTCGCAAATGATTACGGCTATAAAAACCATGCAAGTCCGTGGTGCGCCTTTGATAGGTGCCGCCGCCGCTTATGGTATGGCGTTAGCGGTGGCGCATGATGCTAGCGATGCGTATTTAAATGCCGCAGCCAAGCAACTTACCTGCAGTCGTCCTACTGCAGTGAACTTAAGCTGGGCAGTGCAGCGTATGCTGGATATCTTATTGCCGTTGCCGGTAGGCGATCGCCAAGCTGTGGCTTGGGTTGAAGCGGCTAAAATTTGTGATGAAGATGTACTGCTAAACCAGGCAATCGGCCGACATGGCTTGGGCTTGATACAAACCGCGATAGCCGCCATGCATAGCCAGTCATTGCGGCCATTGAATATTCTTACGCATTGTAACGCTGGCTGGCTGGCCACTGTGGATTATGGTACAGCGCTGGCGCCTATTTATACCGCGCATGATGCAGGCTTGGCGGTGCATGTCTGGGTGGATGAAACCCGCCCACGTAACCAGGGCGCCAGTCTAACGGCGTGGGAGTTGGCGCAACATGGTGTGCCGCATACCGTGATTAGCGACAATGCCGGTGGCCATTTAATGCAGCATGGCAAGGTGGATATGGTCATCGTAGGTGCAGACCGAGTGACCGGTAGCGGTGATGTATGCAACAAGATTGGTACCTATCTAAAGGCGCTGGCGGCGTTTGATAATACGGTTTCTGGTCATAGAATACCGTTTTATGCCGCTGTGCCCAGCCCTACCATTGATTGGGCGATTCAAGATGGCATTCAAGAGATTGAAATTGAAGAGCGTAGTGCACATGAAGTGGCTAATATGATGGGTAAGCTGGCTAATGGCGAAATCGCTGAGGTGAATATTCTGCCTGTGGGCACGCCAGTGGCTAATCCAGCGTTTGATGTCACGCCAGCACGTTTGGTGACGGGGATTATTACTGAACATGGTGTTTATGCGCCGCAGCAACTTATAAGCATGCCGAGGTAAACTATGCAGAATTTACGTGAACAGTTGTTAAGTATTAGTCAGCAACTTGTCAGTACTGGCCTGAATCGCGGTACTTCAGGCAATGTCAGCGTACGTGTTAGGAATGCCGCTGGCCTAGACGGATTTTTAATCACACCTTCAGGTATGGCGGTAGATAAAATGACGCCCACCGATATGGTCTGGATGGACTTTGCCTGTCATGCTACAGGCACGCGCCAGCCATCCAGTGAATGGCGATTTCATCTGGATATACTGCTAAATAAGCCGCAGATGCATGCAGTGATCCACACGCATAGTATGTTTGCGACTACATTAAGTACATTTCGCTGCGATATCCCTGCCTTCCACTATATGATTGCCTTGGCGGGCGGTGATAGCATTCGTTGTGCGCCTTACGCCTTGTTTGGTAGCCAGCAGCTATCCGATTATGCGGTAAGCGCACTGCTAGAGCGTAAGGCCTGTCTGCTGGCTAATCATGGCATGATTGCTGTGGGCGAGACGCTGGCCAAGGCGTTTGAAGTCACACAGGAAGTAGAAACCCTGTGCGAACAATATGTACGGGCTTTACAAATAGGTGAGCCGCATATTTTAAGTCAACAGGAAATGCTGGCAGTGCAAGACCAGTTTAAGGATTACGGTGCTTGGACGACTGAAAAGTAACTGCTAAACCCCAGGCTTAATCGCTGTGCTTTAGCTCACGTGACTGAGCTGCGGTATTAAGTTAAGGTATTACGCTGATATCAGACGAGATATCCACTTCAGAGTTGGCCGCTTCGAGCAAGCTCGCATAGGGCTATTTATCTAGCAATAAAACTGTTACATCATACAAATAAAATTAGTTATATTTGTAGTTTTGATTCATATATCATACGGATAGGTTTTAACCCAAACTCTTTTAATCAAGGTGGTTTAACTGTATGCATCCCTTCTCAATGATAGACAACACCGCGCTGATATTGCTGCTGGCATTTTCGATATCGGTAATAGGTCTTTTTGTCTTTATCTGGTCAATGTCAAATGGCTTTTTTAATACCAAGCAGAGCGGTGCAAATATTATTTTTGCGGAAAATGAGATTGGTTTAGTCGAAGACCCGGCGGCGAATCAAACAGATCATCGATTGCAAGATGCGGCAGGTAAAACGGATGCCCATCTATCAGCAGCAGAGTTAGATGACCGGTTAATGGCGGATAAATCGTCGGCAATACCAGCCTTTGTCTGTTTATTAGCCGGCATGTGTTGGTTAATTATTGGTTCAGCGGCAGCTATTGTCTCATCTATCAAGCTGCATAATCCGGACTGGCTGGTTGATAGCGCGTGGCTGACGTTTGGCCGCTTAAGAACTATACATCTTAACAGTATCATTTATGGCTGGTGTTCAATGGCGGGTATTGGTGTGAGCCTATGGTTGCTGCCGCGCTTACTCAAAACGCCATTAGTCGGTGCAAAATTTGTTTACTGGGGTGCCATGCTTTGGCACGTGGCCTTAATGTGCGGTGTCACTGCCATTGGCCTGGGTTATACCGATGGTATGGAATGGCTGGAAATGCCGTGGGAAATTGACATATTCATCGTGATTGGCGGTGCGTTGATGGGCGTGCCACTATTTTTAACGCTGATGAACCGTAAGGTGGATCATCTGTATGTATCAGTTTGGTATATAGGTGCAGCGTTGATCTGGTTCCCGATACTGTTTTTTATTGCCAATATCCCTAACCTGCATTTTGGTGTGGAAGGGGCGGCGATGAACTGGTGGTTTGGCCATAATGTATTAGGCTTATGGTTCACGCCTATAGGCTTGGCGGCAGCGTATTACTTCATTCCTAAAGTATTAGGCAGACCGATTTATTCATACAACCTATCCTTGCTGGGTTTTTGGTGCTTGGCATTCTTTTACTCACAAGTAGGTGGCCACCATTTAATCGGTGGCCCTTTACCGACTTGGATGGTGACGCTGTCTATCGTGCAGTCTGTGATGATGATCATTCCAGTATTTGCCGTAGCGGTAAATCATCACATGACGGTTGGTGGCAATATTAAAGCCGTCGTGCATTCACCTACGCTGAGGTTTGTCGTGTTGGGCTCCATGCTGTATGTAGCTGCATCAGTACAGGGTTCAATGGAAGCACTACGCTCAGTTAACTTGATTACACACTTTACCCATTACACAGTCGCGCATGCGCACTTGGGCATGTATGGCTTTTTCACCATGGTGATGTTTGGCTCGATTTATTTCATTATGCCTAGAATTGTCGGCTGGGAGTGGCCGTATCCGTGGATGATCAGCGCGCACTTTTGGTTAGTGTCTATTGGCTTTGCCATCTACTTTATTGGCCTGAGCATAGGTGGTTGGCTACAAGGATTGGACATGCTGGATGCCAGCAAGCCGTTTATGGATTCAGTTGCCGTTACCATCCCCTACCTAAAAGCACGTTCTTTTGGTGGAAGTTTAATGGGGTTAGGACATACTATTTTTGTGGTCCATTTCTTTTTGATTAGTTTGCGTTACGGTACTAAAAAAGAGCCCGCCGTGCTGATTCCAAAAGTGAATATACCGTTTATCAAAGATGCGAAAATTACAGCTCAAGAATTGAAGAGAGGTTAGTATGGCCGGTCATATTGATGAGAGAAAGTTAGTATCAGGTGCACTGGTCATTATTGCTATAGCTACTTTGGCTTTGGTCATCATGCCCTATATTCAGCTCAAGCATATTAAAGCCCCTGATGCCCTGAAGCCATATACCGATGTGCAAGCTAAAGGCCGCCAAGTGTATATGAGCCTAGGTTGTGTCTATTGCCACACGCAGCAACCACGCGACCCGAGTTTTGCGCCAGCGGATGCAAAGCGTGGCTGGGGTAGAGCGTCTACGGCGGCGGACTATGCTTATGACCAGGTACATTTATTAGGCACGATGCGTACTGGCCCCGATTTGTTAAATATTGGTGCACGTCAACCTTCACAAGATTGGCATCTAGGGCACTTATATCAGCCGCGTGCCTATACGCCAGGATCTATCATGCCGGCCTTTCCATTCTTGTTTATCGAGCGTAAAGGGCCAGCAAAACCTGGTGATGTGGTGGTGAATCTGCCACCTAGTTACGCGAAACCGGGTATTACCATCGTGGCGACTACGGATGCGGTTAATTTGGTCGAGTATATGAAATCACTAGATCGAACTTACCCAATTAAAAAGACGATTGCTGAAAGCTTAACTATCGATAAGCCGAATACTGCGAAAACCAGTGCTGACGAACCAGCAGCGGAGACTAAATAATGAATGAAAATCCAAATGATGCTCAAAAGCGGGAAAAAATAGACCCCAACGAAGACCCAAAGCCGTTGCCTTGGTTTATTACCATGACGATAGGCGCACTGTTTATGTGGAGTGCGATTTATATTACCCAAACGGGGATGACTGCCGCACCTGAAGATGGAGATAGCCGTCCGCAACAGGTCGCAGCCACTGGCGATTGTGCAGGCACGGCGAAAGTAGCGATTGATGGCGGCGCGATTTTTCAGGGGAAATGTGTCGCTTGTCACCAGGCCGATGGTCACGGCATTCCCGGTGTGTTCCCGCCACTTGCTGAATCTGAGTGGGTAAAGGGTAAGCCTGAGGTATTAGCCAGTATTTTACTGCATGGCATTAGCGGTAAATTGACCGTGAAAGGCACGCAATATAATGGGCAAATGCCAGTGTTTAAAGATTTACTCAAAGATGATGAGATTGCGGCCGTGCTTACCTACGTGAGGTCACAATGGGGTAATAAGGCCGAAGCGGTAGATGAAAAAATAGTAAAAACCATACGTGAAGCGACTAAAGCACGTGATAAACCTTACGATGGTGATGACGAGCTATCAAAACTCGAAGCCCAGAAGTGATTAAAACTAGCCTCAAACCAGCACTGCCTTGCTTGGTGGTGGTGTTTTGGGGCTTGTTCTTTTTGTATATCACCACTGGCTTTGCAAATCTCACGCTGGAGTCTGAGAGAAAGGCCAATCTATTTTTAACCAAGCCTGAACTTTCCTTGCATTTAGTCGGCGAAAACGGCCAGGTGACAACTTTAGCCGCTTTGGCAAAGCAGCAGAATAAGACTCTGGTCACGGAGTTTATTTACACGCAGTGCAAAACACTGTGCCTGACGCTGGGTGATTATTTTCAACAAGCGCAAACCCAGATTAAATTACAAGTGTTAGAGAAAAAAATTCATCTACTGAGTATCAGCTTCGATGTGGAGCGGGATAATCCGGAACGTTTAAAAAGTTATCGCAAGCGCATGCGTGCCGATAATGACATTTGGTCACTGGCCACCTTGCACAGCGCAGATGATTTGATGGCGGCAAAAGAACAGCTGGGCTTAATCGTATTAGCGACTCAATTTAAAGAATTTGTGCATAATAGCGCCTTCTTAGTGATTTCGAACCAAGGAAAGTTACTCGGCATCTATGACGACGACGATGTGCAAGATGCGCTGATGCTGGCCGCTAAACAAAGTAACCAGCAAAGCCGTGCATACTAGTATGTTTAAGCTGCTTAAAAAACTATTGGCGCATCGTGTCATGGCATGGCTAGTAGTGCTGCTTGCTATTGCGCCCTCATTGCCTGCCCTGAGATTTTTGCTTGCTTCCAGCATGATGTTTCATATGCTCATACAACTACCTATGCTGATTGTTGCCGGGTATCTTTTAAGTACAGCATACCAACCGAAGTTTTTTCAATACTCGCTCTATCAATATTTAAGCTGCTGGTTATGGATATTGTTAGCGGGCATGTTTTGGATGCTGCCAATCAGTTTAGATAAAGCTTTGCTCAACCTCTATTGGGACCTATTCAAGATACTTACATTATTGGTGTCGGGTGTTTTATTAAGGCCGGCGCTAGCCAGTCCAAAAATACTTTCGTTATTCTTTATCGGCAGCACGGTCATGATGCTGTTTTTTATAGGATATTTTTACCAGGACTCGGACTTAAGGCTTTGTAATAGCTATTTGCTAGAGTCACAGAAAACAGCAGGGATAGGCCTGATTTTTCTGGCCTTTGCAATACTGTTTGTTGCAGCATATAAGCTGCGTGAAAGTAGTTTACTCGTTGAGTAGATGAGTTTGTTTAGCGTGCAGTTTAAGTGACCACATTTCGCTTTATATCTATTTCACAGCATCTATATATCTATTTCCCAGTATCTATTTTCCAGATTTAACTGGCATTGCATTCTGACTATAATCAATTTAGCTCATCAGTATCTCTATTTTATTTTGGCATAACGTTTTGAGAGGCACCTGTTTTGCGGTAAAATCGGTTCCCGTCTGCAACAAATAATAAGTGCCTTTCCATGACCAAATATGTATTCGTAACCGGCGGTGTAGTTTCTTCTCTTGGTAAAGGTATCGCCGCCGCCAGCCTTGGCGCAATCTTAGAGTCGCGCGGTATTAAAGTCACCATGCTGAAGCTGGATCCTTATATCAACGTGGATCCTGGCACCATGTCACCGTTTCAACACGGTGAGGTGTTTGTGACCGATGATGGCGCTGAGACCGATCTGGATTTAGGCCACTATGAGCGCTTTATCAGCCAGCGCATGGCTAAGCGTAATAACTTCACTACCGGCCAAATTTATGAAACCGTCATCAAAAAAGAGCGTCGTGGCGAGTATCTAGGTAAAACCGTACAAGTTATCCCACACATTACCGATGAAATTAAAGCCCATGTTAAACGTGGTGCTGAAGGTGCTGAAGTAGCGATCGTCGAAGTAGGCGGTACGGTAGGTGATATCGAATCACTGCCGTTTCTTGAAGCGATTCGCCAAATGGGTTTTGAGGAAGGTAAAAATAATACCTGTTACATCCATCTGACGCTATTGCCTTGGATTGCCGCTGCTGGTGAATTGAAAACCAAACCTACACAACACTCAGTAAAAGAGCTGCGTGAAATCGGTATTCAGCCTGACATTTTACTCTGTCGCGCAGATCGTAATATTCCAGATGACGAGCGTAGAAAAATCGCTTTATTCACCAACGTAGCGCCAGAAGCTGTGATTAGCGCGATTGATGCAGATTCTATCTATAAGATCCCCGGCCTGTTGCATGACCAGATGCTGGATGAAATCGTGTGTCATAAGCTAGAGATTACGGCTAAAGCAGCTGACTTATCAAGCTGGGAAAAAATCGCTTTTGCACTGGCGAACCCCAAACATAACGTGAACGTCGCATTTGTCGGTAAGTATGTTGATTTAACCGAATCGTATAAATCACTTACGGAAGCCTTGATTCACGCTGGCATTCATACCGAATCCAAAGTAAAGATTCATTACATCGATTCGGAAGATATAGAAGTAAAGGGCACGGACGCACTTAAAGGCATGGATGCGATTCTAGTGCCTGGCGGTTTTGGCAAGCGCGGTACAGAAGGTAAAATTGCCGCGATTGGCTATGCCAGAGAGCATAAGATTCCTTATCTGGGTATCTGTCTGGGTATGCAGTTGGCCGTCATTGAATTTGCGCGCAATAAAGCTAATCTAGCCAACGCTAACAGCACGGAATTTAACCCTGAAAGCGCACATCAAGTAGTTGGTTTAATCACTGAGTGGCAAGCAGCAGACGGCCGTGTAGAAGTACGTTCTCAAGACTCTGACCTCGGCGGCACTATGCGTTTAGGCGCACAAGCTTGCCCTATCGTAGCCAATACCTTGGCCGCCAGTATTTATGGTAAGCAGGTCAATGAGCGTCATCGCCATCGTTATGAAGTGAATAATCATTATGTCGAGCAATTAAAAGCTGCTGGATTAGTGATTTCGGCTAGAACCCCAACGGAAGATCTATGCGAGATGATAGAGCTGCCGCAAAGTGAGCATCCTTGGTTTGTGGCCTGTCAATTTCACCCTGAATTCACTTCTAATCCACGGGCTGGGCATCCGCTGTTTACCGCGTATGTGAATGCTGCGTTGGCTAATAGAAAAAATGGTTAATCAAAGGTAGTTGGCAAATGAAATTATGTAATTTTGATGTAGGTTTAGAACACCCCTTGTTTTTAATTGCTGGGCCCTGTGTCATTGAGTCTAAACAAATGGCAATTGATACCGCCGGTCAGCTGAAAGAGATTGCTGCGGCAGTCGGTATACCGTTCATCTACAAGTCTTCATACGATAAAGCGAACCGCAGTTCAAACAAGACCTTTCGTGGTTTTGGCATTACCGAAGGCCTTAAAATCCTGGATGAAGTACGCCGCCAGATAGGTGTGCCGATCTTGACCGATGTGCATACTACAGAGCAAGTGCCAGAAGTCGCGAGTGTAGTGGATGTGTTACAAACACCGGCTTTTTTATGCCGTCAAACTGATTTTATTACTGCAGTGGCGACTTGCGGTAAGCCGGTCAATATCAAAAAAGGCCAGTTTTTAGCCCCGCATGACATGTTACAAGTGGTGAATAAAGCCAAAGAAGCCAATGGCGGTGCCGATACCATTATGGTGTGTGAGCGCGGTGCATCGTTTGGCTACAATACTTTGGTGTCAGATATGCGTGGTCTGGCGATTATGCGTGAAACCAATTGCCCGGTAGTGTTTGATGCGACACATTCAGTGCAGCAACCTGGCGGACAAGGCGAGAAAAGCGGCGGGCAGCGTGAACATGTTCCAGTATTAGCACGTGCAGCGGTAGCGAGTGGTATCGCCGGTATTTTTATGGAAACACATCCAGACCCGGCTAAAGCGTTGTCAGATGGCCCCAACGCCTGGCCATTGCACAAAATGCAAGATTTATTAGCCTTGCTAGTGGATTTGGATAGAGTAGTGAAAAAAGCTGGGTTTATTGAATCAACACTGTAAGTTTTGTTTATAAAATTTGCTGTATTAAATTAAGCATTCAAGAAATCTAAGTAAATTAGAATTAGATATAGTTAAAACTATACGTGGTTGTAACTAACATAATCAAATGAAGTTTTAAGAGAGAAACTAAAGGACAAGCTATGAGCGCAATTGTAGATATTATCGCCCGCGAAATTTTAGACTCACGTGGCAACCCAACTGTTGAAGCCGATGTATTGTTAGAGAGTGGTGTCATAGGACGTGCCGCAGTGCCGTCAGGCGCTTCTACAGGTACTAAAGAAGCGGTAGAACTGCGTGATGGCGATAGAACGCGTTATTTAGGTAAAGGGGTATTACAGGCGGTTGAAAATGTAAATACCGAAATCACGGAAGCTATTATTGGCTTGGATGCTGAAGAACAAAGCTTTATCGATAAAACGTTGATTGAACTTGATGGTACTGAAAATAAAGATCGTTTAGGCGCTAATGCGATTTTAGCTGTTTCTATGGCCTGTGCGCGTGCGGCGGCTGAAGAGTCTGGTTTACCTTTGTACCGCTATCTGGGCGGCTCTGGCGCGATGCAGCTACCTACCCCGATGATGAATATCATTAACGGTGGTGCGCACGCCGATAATAGCGTGGATATGCAGGAGTTTATGATTATTCCAGCAGGCCGCCCAACGTTCAGGGAGGCAATGCGCTGTGGCGCTGAAGTAGTCCATGCCTTGAAAAAGACTTTACATAAAAAAGGTTTAGCCACTACCGTGGGTGATGAAGGTGGTTTTGCACCAGATTTGCCGTCAAATGAAGCGGCTATCCAATACATTATGGAGGCGATTTCAGATGCAGGCTACGAGCCGGGCCGTGATGTGTATTTGGGCTTGGATTGTGCAAGTACTGAGTTTTATAAAAATGGTAAATACCATTTAACGTCAGAAGGCCTAGAGTTATCATCCGCTCAATTTACTGATTATCTGGCAACATGGGTCGACAAATATCCGATTATCAGTATTGAAGACGGTATGAGCGAATTTGACTGGGATGGTTGGGATTTACTCACTAAACGCTTAGGTAAAACTACCCAATTAGTGGGTGATGATTTATTTGTCACTAACGCTAAAATCTTGCGTGAAGGTATCAGACGCGGTGCCGCCAACTCAGTATTGATCAAAGTGAACCAAATCGGCACCCTGACTGAGACTTTTGAAACCATTGAAGTGGCTAAACGTGCAGGTTATACGGCTGTTATCTCACATCGTTCAGGCGAGACAGAAGATACTACGATCGCGGATATTTCAGTGGCAACGAATGCGCTGCAAATTAAAACCGGTTCCATTTCACGTTCCGAGCGTATCGCTAAGTACAACCAGTTGTTACGCATAGAAGAAGAGTTGGGCGATGCGACTAGTTATGCGGGCATGGCGGCATTTTATCAATTATTCAAGTAACTCAATCTAGACTGGCGTTAGGCTAAAGCTAAGTTAAGCTAAAACTGGCATAAAATTAAGTGAGAGCTTTAACGTTAATCTTTGTTATCCTCATTGCCTTGCTGCAGTATCCACTGTGGCTGGGCAAGGGTAGCTGGCTACGCGTGTGGGATTTAAATCGGCAAATTGCCGAGCAGCAAGATAAGAATAACGCATTAAAGGCGCGTAACGATACCTTAGATGCGGAAGTGCGTGACTTAAAAAGTGGCCGAGCGGCCATTGAGGAGCGCGCCAGAAGTGAATTGGGCATGGTGAAGCAAGATGAGGTGTTTTACCAGGTGCTGGAAAGCTCCATGCTTAAACCAGCTGCCCAGCAGGCTAATCAAACCACCAGTCAAGCAGCTACGCCAGCAACACCCACAGTAGAAGCTGTTAAGCCCGCCGTTCCCAGCCAATCTAACGCACTTAGCGGTCAACCAATCCAGTAGGGTATTGCTTACTCACTGACTGGTGTCTAGTAGGTACGGCAATGGCTTGATGGTTAAGGGCACGCCATTCCAAAAGACGTTATCTTGTGTGGTTTTTTCTGCATCGATATTTTCTAGTCTGCATTCAGCCAGCACGTCAAAGCCAGTGTTAATGGCAGACGCGCTGCGGACGATTTTACCTATTGCTTGTTGCTTGCTATCGACCACGTCATCGCCTAGTTCCGGCATTGTGCTGCTGGCAATATGTGCAAGTTGTGTGCGGCGTTTTACTTTACCCAAATAGTGTGTACGCGCGACGATTTCCTGACCGGTATAACAGCCTTTTTTATAGTTGATAGCATCTAGCGCGTCTAGATTTAGCATCTGTGGTACAAATTCTTCCTGGGTTTTTAAGGTGATTTCAGGAATGCCTGCTTGTATCTCCAGCCAATCCCAACATGCTGCACCTACCGGTTTGGCGTGTTGTTGTAATGCATTCCAAATGATGGGAGCGTTGGTCGCATCACTAAAGATCTCATAACGTGCAGTAGTTCCGGGTAGCTTCAATAAAGCACCATTATCCAAACTGACTAGCTCATAGTCATTTTCTGGTACTTTGGTAAATAATGGCTTGAGTAATTCGGCAGCATTGCTACCGTTTAAGCCGATTTTGATAATGGATTCAGACACATCGCTAATCTCTACTTTACTGCGCATGACGTACATTCTTAAGCGTTTGGCAATCGACTCTATGAGTTCTTTTGGCATTTGTAAATGCAAATGATCGCCACGGGAAAATGCCAAAAACAACGCCAGCATACGGCCTTTAGGGTTACAGTAAGCGGTGTAGTGTGCATTGTGACCATCCAGTAACTTAATATCGTTGGTCACTTGGCCTTGTAAGAACGTAATCGCATCAGCACCCTGTAATTGCAATAATCCCATATGAGACAAGTCACACATGACGGTATCATTGAGAAGTGCTGCTTGTTCAGCGGCAGCATCACCAAAGCGGATGATTTTGCCGTGCTCAATCACTATGCTTTGATTGGGCATGTCTGTATTATTTGCCATTGAGTTTTGTAGAAATTGGTGCCAATGTTGCATAGCTAAGCTAACCTTTACTTAAATAACTTAATTTATATACTAGATTTAGTCACACTTAGATGAAGCCAATACAGCTTAATTTCAAGTCTTCTATCATTGCCAGTGCGTTATTTACGCTAATGAGCGTAGGTGCGTGCTGTATTGTAATGCTGTTGACGATATCCAGTCCGATTAAATTAGCCTTGCTGGTGGCGATTATCCTGTCGGGGCTATATGCAGTGCTTCAGCATGGCTTAAGGCGGCTGCCAAGCTCGTGTGTAGCACTCAAAGTCGATGCAAAAAACCAGCTGCAATTAGTGCGTAAAGATGGAAGGACATTAGATGCGCTTGTGCAAGCAAACACGGTGGTGACGCCATATTTAACCGTACTCAATAGCCGAACCCAAAGCGCATCATTGTTGCCGTGCTTATCCATGCAGCACTTGCTTATTTTTCCTGATGCCGTGGATGCCAACGGTTATAGGCAGTTGCGGGTATGGTTGCGCTGGGGCTATGCTAAGCCCTAGCACTACAAATTAGAGCTCGGCAAGGCTAGGTAATATACGTCGTAAGTTATATATTGCCGTCTAAGCGTAAGAATCTAAGATGTAGACTTTACTGCTGAAATGGCTTTAGGCTTGCGTTTACGATTCAGCCAATTACGCCATTGTGTTTTAAGTTCCCGTACTGGATGTTTAGGTGTGTAAGCCAGTATAAATAATATCCCGGCTAATCCCGCTAATATCCAGCGTATTTCAAAACCGGCTTTATCGCGACGGGCTGGCTTTTGATTTTTCATGGCGCCTAATACATCCTGCACGCTATCACCGCGTACGTACACGCCATTGACTTCTTTAGACAGCGTTTTCAAGTAAGCCTCATCCAATTTAGATGAGTAACGGTCGCTGGAGCTGCTGGCCACGTTATCATCACGCGTACCCAGGTTTGCTTCTGAGATTTGTGCGATGCCTGGTTGCATGGCAAAACTTTCACCGGACCAGTAGCCAATCAATTGATTATGTTCGTCTAATTTAGGGATCGGTGAACCTTGCTCGCCGCCTATGCCGACCAGTATCCAGCCTTCGCCACCTTGAAAATTAGTTAGATCCTGCGTGTTGAACACATGCAATTTAGGCGCTTCTTCACCATCGGTAAAAAATATGACCTGCGCTGGTTCTGGAAATGAACGTACCGTTCTTGCAACACTCAGCATGCTGGTACGTATTCTACTATTTCCAGACCAAGCGGTACGCCAGTCTAAATGGTCTATGGTGTCGTTAATTGCATCAAAGTTATCGCACACCTCTATGGGCGTATAAAGTGCGGCAACACTGACACCAGCAAACAAAGCCATGCTCACATTGGTGCTACAAGGTAATTCACCAATGATTCTATGTAGCATATCCTGCATAAAAGCGATTCTGGCCACCGGTTTTCCGTCAAGTTTTTTATCAATGACGTTCATGCTTTGTGTAATATCAACCACAAACATATAACTGTAGATATCACGTTTAACGGGTATTTTTGGGTTAAACAAGGCGATTATCAGCAGCAGCAACGCGGCTAATAGCAACGTTGCATCATGACGATGGCGCAAATAGTTAAAAAGCTTATGCATATTTATGGTAACCCTACCGGAATGTTACCCATAATCAAACCTGGGGTATCGCTTTCACCCACGCCCGGTGTCGGTGTGCCTGGCAGCATGGTCAGAATACGATCCAGGTTATGGCGTGCATCCCAAAACGAATTATCCAGTCTTAACGATTGCTGATAGGCCGTTTTAGCCTGAAAAAATAGATACTCAGCTTCGTCACGCACGGTCATATTGGCACCGTTAATGATTAAGCCGCGTCTGAAGAAAATGTTACCCAAGTTATATTGTATGGCGGCTTTTTGTGTGGTGTTGGCGTTATTAAGTGCTTTGTTGAACAATAATGTAGCTTCTTTATAACGCTCATTCTTG
>JAZJZG010000129.1:0-2008 GCA_040389995.1 Pseudomonadota bacterium
TTAGTCGTATCGAGTTGCTTTGATAAGGCGATAGGCGTGGAATCAAGGCAATGCCTTTAGCATCAGTTTTTGTGAGCATATTGTTTCCTATACCTACGCCTATATCGCCATAATCTTTGACTTCAGCCAGCGCGAAGCTGTCAGTCAAGCGCTGCGTGGCAAACACATGCCCATCCGTAGCAATCACTCCACCATTTGCGCCCAGGCGTACCGCAGTTTGGTCTGGCGTGGTGCTTATGTCACCAGTCAAGGTGCCGTAACGGCCATAATAATATACACCACCTTCTTCACGATGCTGATTTTGCTGTTGCCCTGCTAGCGTGCGCCATCCCAGATGATTATCCTGATCTGGGTTTTGTGCATAAGTCGCGTAAAGGTCATTTTTTGTGCCGCTACTGTTAGCGTAAGCGCTCGCTACTCTATTGTTATCAAGTGGTACAACCAAAGTTAATCCCACCGAGCGGCTGCTGACGCTACTGGTTATCGCTTCACTGGCATTAAGCACCAGGCTGCTTCTTGCACCCACACGCTTGCTATAGTTAGCTGAAAATGTAGTGACGGCGGGATTGTTATACTGCTGAATCTTTGCGAAACCAAAACCGAAAGTGCCTAACCCGTCACTAGCGTAGCTTATATTTCCTGCCAATTGTGACTTGATTGGCGTAACCGTGACTTCTTGCCCCAGGTCACGAAAGTCATTGGATGCGCCCTGTGCTTCTAAATAAGCACTGAAACGCAGTCCTTGATGCTCCAGCCCCAGTAACCATTGTGTGCCATTACCCATTTCTTTTTCACGGCTGCCGGCTATCGCGACCCTGCCGAGCATTTGCAGCGGTAATGCCGCTGCTGCGCCAATCTGCAGCATGTCTAGTTTGGATGTCACTGCGGCGCGGCCCTCCAGTGTTAGGCTTTTATTAAAGCCGTGTCGCCACAGCCCGCTGACAAACTCTGGCCCATAATTGGCATTGGCAGTACCTAAATCACGCCTTACGCTACCTGCTTCTGCGCTCCAGTCGTTGAGTCCAACTGCCAGAAGCTGGCTATTGGTAAAAAATGACTGCTGAATCACCGTTTCACGCCCCAATAAGTCCCGCACTACGATTCGCGCATCACCGTTACCGGTCAATATTGGGAAGTTATCAAGCGCAAATGGCCCAGTGGGTACATTGGAAGTTTGGCGCAATACATCGTTAACATACAACTCTACTGTAGATGGCGCAGCAGATAATCCTGTCAGGGCAGGCAAAGGCTGGCTAACGTAACCTGGCGTTAGCGCGAAGTTGGTGCCAAATCGGATGCCGCCGAAATAAACATTACGTCCCAGCATGCCCGTCCTCGTACTGGTGTCTCCTAGCCAAAGGCTGCGGTTGAGCTCAGGTAAATCCTTGGTGAAGGTGGTTTCCAGCCTTAACCATTGAGACTTTGCTCCCAGCGTATTATCGTTAGTAAGGTTACGGGCACTGGCGCTATTGGTTAATACGCCTAGTCCGGTAGATACCCCTATTTCAGTTAGCGCACTTAAATCCTCTACGGAGGGCGCAGCATGCAGGTAAGATTTTGAATAGTTAAGGTCGTAGTTGAAAAATACGCTAGGCAACACCGGGCTGATGACTGGCCGTTTTGAAACTGCCCCCGCCAGGCGGGTTTCTGCAAATGATTGTGGGGCGAACAGTAAATCTACCGACTGGTTAGCGAAATCTATTTTCGCATTGTAGCCAGGGACTGCAGATAAGGGCCAGTATTGCTGGCCTTTGAACTCAATCGCTTTCGTATCGGCGTTGACTATTATGCGCCATTCTTCAAACGCATCACGCTCTACATATAAAGCGCCAGCGCGTTCGACGAAAAGCCAGGTGCCGCTCTTAGCGCCGTTGATGGTGACTTCCATCGGCAGGATACGATCATTGATGACAACTGGTTTTTCCGTGACTGATAAAGATATAGGTTCGGCGGTTGCGGTGCCGGCACATATTAATAATGTGAGTGCGAGTAAAGCAGAGTGACGCCG
>JAZJZG010000129.1:2018-10959 GCA_040389995.1 Pseudomonadota bacterium
ACTCAAAAAAAGCCTAATTGGCAATCGTTACGTCATATGTTTCCACTGTCCCGTCGTCGAGGGTGACTGCCAATTTGGCCGTGCCTGCAGTAATGGGAGCCCCTTCGCGCTTGATGCTGAAACTACGCTTGATTGTAGGCAAAATGTAACCACCGGTCTCGTTACTAGCGAGTTTTTCCCCAGCACTATTATTAAGCTGCAGCGCCGTTGGGTGAGAATAAGCATTACCAGTATTTTCACAAACAGCATTGATGGTATCTGCGGCTACTCTTTCTGCGCTACAAGTCAATTTTGCCTTAGCACCAGGCGGTGTAATGAAAACAGGCATAGAGAAAGCTAAAGCGATTTGTAATTGCAATTCTTGTTTTGGCTTTGCTTCTGGAATCTCGCGCACAATCATACGGTAAGTAAGTTGTGCGGTTGATTTGGTAGGGTTAAGACGTGCTAGACGTACGACCTGACGTGATTTAGGCGCCATTTTGATGATAGGCGGCGCTAGAAACATATCTTCGGTTAAGGTAAGATCATCCTGACCATCCGGTTTTTGTTTCCACAGATATAAATCAGCCTGCATTACCAGCTCGGTATCACCATCGTTAGTAATGGTTACTGCGACGGCTCTATCCTTGGGGGTCATATAGATACGCACTGGCGTAACAGAAAACACCCCCGCCCACGCAGGTGCGGCAAGACTGAGGGTTAGTAAGCCTAATATACCAGTTGTGACAATGGTTTTTAGGTGAGAATAGGGGTTTTGCATTAGATTCATTGAGGTATTTACCAGCCTACTAACATTTCAAGATAGTCACGATCTACTAAATTAATTACACGCCATGATGTAATGGTGCCAGTGCCAATGTAGCTATCTACCGTACCCAAAAGGTTACCATCTTGACTGGCCTGTAGAAGGTAGCGATAAGCACCACCATGCATGGGCGACCAAGGCATGTCAGATCTACCGGGTGATATGTCCACTACTGCGCCAGTAGCGCATACCACCGTGACAGTGGCACCGAATGAGCCCGGCGCGTTGGTGCTACGACAGAATGCTGAGTTTGGAGTGGCATTTTGGCCAGCACCAAGGCTTTGCAGGTTCACGGTCACATTAAACTGACCACCTACTTGTGCAGCATTTACGGAGAATACTGATAAACCAAGTGCAACTGCCAACATATAACACTTGGCAGTATTCGCTTGATTGATAGGTAGTCGTGGCAAATGCATCATCATTAGCAGATTCAATCTGCCAGCGGAGCATATGTGCTGACAGATTAAAACTTGGCTTAGTAGTTAACGGTTAGCGTGCGTACTTGTGTTTGCACGCCAGTAGCAGCGGTACCGGCTTGAAGTCCTGGCATAGTGCCAGTAATGCTATAAGGGCGGCTATCTGCGGTACCAATAGCGGCTGCTGTAGCCGCTGTACCAGCGACAGTGGCACCTGGTGTAGCCGTGACGTTGTATTGTAGTCCTGCAACCACGCCGGCGCCAACTGCGTTAGTTGCAGCTGCAGCTGCAGTCGAACCAGGCGCAGCTGTATCAAAGTTTGCAGTAACCCCACTGAGACCGCGAGTACATGTTAACGTTGCAGTAGTCGGTGTGGCTGTCTGTGCACCTGCCTGAAAGGCAGTATAAGTACCAAAAGCTAGGTCACCGATGGCAGCCATTGTACAGACTGAAGTTAAGCTTACCGTGACATTGAAGTTGCCCGTAGCTGTTGCTGCCTGTGTTGTAGGTGAAGTGACGGCCAAAAATGTAACCGAGGCGAGTAAAGTGGCTAAAAGTTTATTGTTCAATTTGAATTTCCCCTGTATAAATTATTAAAATTGAGATACCTTAAATTCGAAATTGCGTCAGTACTTGATTGCTGCAAATCGATTTAAGCAATACATCTTATCTTTATGAGCAATTTGTATACCGAAACCTCATATATCAACCTACTGTGAGTTAGGTAATGGTATTTACTCTTATTATTTTAATGAGACATTCACCATAATGTCATTATATAGCAATAACTTAGACTGTATGTTTAATTTTTACTTGAATGATAAACTTGGCAGAAACGCACTGTAATTGCTAGTTGATAGGGTGTGATTTCCAGATGCTGAGTGACAAATTATTGTCATTTACTGCTCAAGTTGTCTATATTTTAGACACCATGGTCGGTCAGGTTTAATTGTGTTAAGTTATAATCAATCATTATTTGCAGCAGAGCCAGGTTGTTAATTCCTATGCGTCAGTATTCTCATCAGATAGAAGTTAAGACACATGGCCGTAAACTTTACGACATTACCCCGCAAGTGATTGCGTGGGTAAAAGAAACTGGTTTACGCACTGGGTTAATCACGCTTTATATTCAGCATACCTCGGCTAGTTTATTGATTAACGAAAATTATGATTCTGATGTGCTAGTGGATATGGAAGCGTTTTTTAATCGACTAGTGCCTGATGGGGATTCACTTTTTATACACACGGTTGAAGGGCCAGATGATATGCCGGCCCATATACGCACTGCGCTGACGCAAACACATTTATCCATTCCACTGATTGATGGCAGTGCCGCTTTAGGGCAATGGCAAGGTGTGTTTTTATATGAGCATCGGCATGTGTCAAGTACGCGCAGAGTTATATTTCACCTTATAGGTGAATAAGCCTTATGTTTAAACGGGGTCGGCAGTTAAGCAATGCTGAGCATGCTATCTATCAGCCTTATTATCAGCTGCATACTTTGCGCGCTGTTCGTATTATTGAGAACACCGTACCTTTTTGGTTACGTAAAAATATGTGTGCGGTTGTGTTGGGGCATCGTATTTATTTTAGGCCCGGAGCCTATCAGGCCAACACACTTGCGGGTATAGAATTGCTAGCGCACGAGCTGACGCATGTGGAACAATATCTATCAGGTATGACGACTCTTAAATACCTGTGGGCGTCTCGTCATGGATATTGGGAAAATCCGTATGAAGTCGAGGCTTATGCTAAAGGCGCTTATGTGAGCGGGCAAGTTTTAGGCCTGCAAACATTGAAATTTCTAGCCTAGATTAGATTTTATTTGCAGACTACGGAACTTAAGCTATTATATTGAAGATAACTTTGCAAACTTGTAATTCCTTGAGTTTTATCGTCTAGGTTTTATAAGTATGGCTAAACTCAGTGGTATACAATATTTTAACTAAATTTTAACTCGGAAAAGGTAAATACTATGTCAGTACTGTTGCGTTCTATGTTGGTATTAAGTGTAGCTGGCTTATTCATGGTCGGTTGTGGTAAAAAAGAAGAGGCAGCACCAGCAGCTGCTCCAGCCCCAGTCGCGGCACCGGCAGCAGTAGAAGCGCCAGCGGCACCGGTGGAGAAGGCTAGTGGTGGTGGTTATGAGCCGACACCTGAAGAACGTGTACCAGGCATTACGATTGATGCAGCAGCACCTGCTGCTGAAGCTGCGCCAGCTGAAGCGGCTCCGGCAGAACCAGCAGCTAAGTAATTTGCAGTACTAAAATAGTAAGCATCAATAAAAAAGCACGCTTAAGCGTGCTTTTTTATTGATATGATATTTGTTACCTCTAAGTCTTTAATGCGTAATTTAATTGACACTGCTCCAGCTAAGTGGGTCAAAAGGGCGGCTTTGGCGACGTAGCTCGTAATACAGCCCGTTTGTTTCATTGCCGCCGCTATTGCCTACTGCTGCAATCACGTCACCTGCACGCACGGTGTCACCCACTTGTTTCAGTACAGCCTGATTATTGCCGTACAAGCTCATATATCCATCACCATGATCGACAATAATCAAGTTGCCAAAGCCACGTAACCAGTCAGCAAACACTACACGTCCGTTAGCCACAGATTTAACCTCGGCACCTTCACTCGCTCGAATGAACAAGCCTTTCCACGAAATGCCGCTGTCTTCACGATTAGCACCAAAACGATTGGTCACATCGCCACGTACCGGCAAGCGTAGCTTACCTTTAAGCGCGGCAAAGTTGGCGCCGGCAAACTCATTACTGGGCGTAGCGTTGTTAGCGATAACCTGTTTAGGCGGTTTGCTGTCTTCAACGACCTCATTGTTATTGCTTGCTGGAGATGCGTTATTTTTTTTCGTGGCTTGATTGCCAGCAATGTTTTTAGACGGCGGTTTTTTAGGTTTAGGCGGAATGGCTCTGGCTAAACGTTGTACTAATTCAGACAGTCGTTTTTCATCACGGCTTAGTTTTTTGATCTCACCGCGCTGGGCGGCAATCTGTTGAGAAAGTGTACTCACCACTTTGGATTTTGCTAACTTTTGTGATTGTAAAGCGCGTCGCTCTTCAATTTTCTTTTGCTTTAATTCAACTACCTCTTTGAGCGCCGAAGCGGTTTCGTTATTCAAGTGGTTGATTTTGGTCAGGTTGCCTTGCATCTTGCTAATCAATGCCGCACGCGCTTTTGCGATATACGAGAAATAATGCACGTCACGGGCAATAGTGCTCGGGTGCTCACTTTGCAAAATCATTTGTATATAACTTTGCTCGCCATGAATATATTGCTGATACAGCTGGCTACTCAACAGCTTTTGTTGCTGGGATAACGCTTGATTGGCCGCGATTGAATCCGCTTGCAGTTTCGTGAGTGTCTTTTTATTTTGCTGTTGCTCCTGGTTAATATCAAACAGCTTTTTGTTGGCGATACTAATCGCTACTTCACTTTCTTTTAGCGCATCTGCTGCGTCTTTATGGGCTTCTTGCGAGCTATCAAGCTCTTTTTTGAGTGATTCCAGGCGCTCCTGCACATCGCTTAAATTTTGTTTGGACTGCTCAATTTTTTTTGCAGCAAAAACATCTGGCGTATGAGAAAGTAGGACTAGCGCTGCGCATAACGCAGCGTGAGTGAGGCGGCCCCAGGCTGGTGATTGTTTTTTCAAAATAAGCTACTGCTGGAAATGCACATTATGTAAAGTGCGTATTATTGGAAGTCAACAATACTTTTCCCTGTCATTTCAATAGCTTGTGCAACTCCCATCATTTTCAGCAATGTAGGCGCTAAATCAGAGAGCGCGCCATTGTCCGAGAGTGTCGCCTTGCGACCAATGTAAAACAATGGCACTAAGTTGGTGGTATGTTGGGTATGTGGTTGATTATTCTCGGTATCAAACATCAATTCTGCATTGCCGTGGTCGGCAGTAATAATCACTTCGCCGCCTATGCTTTGCATGGCTTTTACCACACGGCCGACACAGGTGTCTAAAGCTTCAATCGCTTTAATCGCCGCCTGCAAATTGCCGCTATGACCCACCATATCGCCATTCGCATAATTGCAAATAATGGCATTATATTGGCGGCTTAGAATCGCTTCTTCTAACTTTTCGGTCAATTCAAATGCGCTCATTTCAGGCTGCAGATCATAAGTCGCAACCGCTGGCGAGGGCACCAAAATTCGATCTTCACCGGCAAACACGGTTTCTTCCCCACCATTAAAGAAAAAGGTCACATGCGGATATTTCTCAGTTTCTGCAATCCGCAGCTGTGTTAGCCCTAAGCTGGAAATATATTCGCCAAAGGTATTCTTGACCGCGTGCGGTGGAAAAATGGCGGTGGCTTTCGTTTCTTTTGCATCATGCATGGTCAGGGTAAAGTAGCCTGACAGTTTACGAACGTGCCTGCGATTAAAACCGTCAAACTCTTCATTGAGAATAGCATGTGTGAGCTGGCGCGCTCGGTCTGACCGGAAGTTCATATGGACCACTAAATCGCCATCTTCTAGTTTGATCGGCGCTTCATCAGGCTGGCGTATGACGGTACATTTTACAAATTCATCATTTTCACCGCGTGCATAGGCATTTTGCAGGGCGGCACTGGCGCTAGGCTCAGTGAACGCGCCTAAGCCTTCAGTAATCATGGCGTAAGCAGCCTCTACCCGCGGCCAGCGTTTGTCGCGGTCCATACTGTAAAAACGACCGCTCACAGAGATTATCTTACCTACACCCAAGGCTTTGATTTTAGCTTCCAACGAAGCAATAAATGGGGCAGCACTAATCGGTGGCGTATCGCGGCCATCTAAAAATGCATGTACATAAACCTTGCTCAAACCTAATTTGGCCGCCATTTCCAGCATGGCATGAATGTGCGATTGATGGCTATGCACGCCGCCATCCGATAACAGCCCGAAAATATGTAGGGCTTTATTATTGCTTTTAAGATTCAGCAAGGCAGCTTTCAAGGCTGCGTGCTCAAAAAAATCGCCAGTGGTGATGCTGTTATTGATGCGCTCGAAGTCCTGAAATACCACGCGACCTGCGCCAATATTCAGATGCCCAACCTCGGAGTTGCCCATTTGCCCATCTGGCAAACCCACATAATGCTCAGAGGCATTGATTAGTGTGTGCGGGTAGGCTTGCCATAAAGCATCCAGGTTAGGTTTGCGTGCTTGTGCAATGGCATTATCGGCGGTTTCTTCCCGATAACCAAAGCCATCTAAAATGAGTAAGCAGACTGGGGTAATGTTTGCGGCGGGTAGCATAATATTTAGACTCAATATTTACTTGGAATATTTAACAATAATGCCACTATTTTAGCTTATAACCCCGTAAAATCTGCCTATAAATTTATTTCGTGCCTTAAGTTTTACGCCGGGAAACATTTATATTCAAGTTGTATTGAATATGCTGGTCTATGCCGCCATATTAAACCTGTTAGAACCTGAGAGGAATTGTGTGGATTTTATTAGAGATAATGTATTGTTAATCGGCTTGGCGATTGGCTCCGGCATCATGTTAGTGTTCCCGATGTTCAAAAGGAGCGCGGGTGGCGTACCTAACCTGAATGCTGCAGAGTCTGTCACTTTGATCAATCGTTCACATGCACTGGTGTTAGATGTGCGCGATGCAGCGGAGTTTGCAACCGGGCACATTGCTGATGCGGTGCATATCCCATTGGCAGATTTAGAGGCGCGTTTAGGCGAACTGAAAAAATACAAGAGCAAAGCGATTCTGGTAAATTGCCAGCGCGGAGCGCGCTCTGCGAAAGCATGTGATATTTTGCGCAAAGCCGAGTTTACGCAAATAAATAACTTGCAGGGCGGTTTGAATGCCTGGGTTGCGGCTAAGTTGCCTATCGTTACCAAGCCACTTGCTAATACCAAACCGGCCGTGCCTAAAGCTGCTGTGAGTAAACAAGCTATCAATAAAAGCGCGGCAAACGAACCTGATATCGCTGGCGCGCCCGTCGTGGATAGCGCGCCCGTAGATAACAATGTAAATACCAATATAGTAAAAGAAGCCGAATAATGCCTACCATTACCATGTACACCACTGCGGTGTGCCCTTATTGCATCAATGCTGAGCGTTTGTTGACCAGCAAAGGTGTGGAAAGTATCAATAAGATCCGTATTGATTTGCAGCCAGAACAGCGTATGGAAATGATGCAGAAAACGGGTAGACGTACTGTTCCACAGATTTATATCGGCGACCACCATGTCGGCGGCTTTGATGATTTGCGGGCGCTGGATTTAGCCGGTGGCCTGGACCAGCTACTCGCAGCTTAAATTCTGTTAAAATAGCGCTCTTTACAAAAGATGGTCCTTATCCAATTACTTTTTATTTAAGTAGAACACTAAAGAAGAAAGCACGAGAAAAACTATGGCACAAGAAGATAACAACGGCGCAGCTACAGAACAACAGGCTGCTGGCTTCAGTATTGAAAAAATTTACGTTAAAGATGCTTCACTGGAAATCCCGAATGCACCACATATCTTTACTGATCGTACACAGCCACAAGTGAGTGTTGAGTTAGGTAACTTTGCACAAATGCTTGAAGATGGCGTGTTCGAAGTGGCCATTAAAGTCACGGTGACTTCAAAGATTGAAGACAAGACGGTATTTTTAGTGGAAGTGACACAAGCGGGTATTTTCCAAATTCGCAATGTGCCAGAAGAAAATCTGGAAATGATTGCTGGTATTACTTGCCCAAATATCCTGTTCCCTTATGCACGTGAAACCGTTTCTGATTTAGTGGTACGTGCCGGTTTCCAACCAGTATTGCTCAATCCAATCAATTTTGAAGCGTTGTTCGCACAACAAAAACAACAGCAAGCAGAGCAAGCGGATGCAGCGCCAAAACACTAAGAATACTTTCTTAGCGTTGGTGCTGGCTTTTGCGCTAGGGCTAATGCCAATCTCGGTATTCGCCCTAGAGTTTCGCTCAGTCGCTGTTCCCAAGGCGGTGCTTTATGATGCACCTTCTAATGCGGCTAAGAAAATCCTGCTGCTTAGCCAGTATTACCCGGTTGAAATTATCGTCAATCTTGGTGACTGGCTAAAAGTACGTGATGCGCAGGGCAGTATTAGCTGGGTAGAGGCGAAGCAGTTGTCCAATAAGCGTACGGTGCTGGTGAGTGTGAACCATGCAGAAATCAGGCAAGGCCCAGACGCAAGCTCTAACCTGGTCGCTACCTTAGAAAAAGACGTGGTGCTAGAAGTGACCGACGAAAAACTCAATAATGGCTGGCTTAAGGTCAAACACCGCGACGGTGCTGTAGGCTATATTTTAATTTCGTCTACCTGGGGTTTTAATTAGATGGCGAAAACTGGCACAAAGAAAATTGCGGTGCTAGGCGCGGGCGCTTGGGGCACGGCTTTGGCAATGAACATCAGTCAGCGGCACCAGGTTTCGCTATGGGCACGCAATGCAGGCCATGTGTCCGGTATGCGTAAAGCGCGTGCTAATCCCTTGTATTTAGGTGATTTCAAGTTTAACGATAACCTGCAGGTAGAAGATGATTTGCAGGCCGCATTAAACGGTGCGGATTTAATTCTTTCCGTTGTGCCTACCGCGGGTTTTAGAGCCATACTCCAAAGTATTAAACAGCTTGGTTGCAAGCTCCCGATTATTTGGGCGCATAAAGGTTTAGAGCCACATTCAGCAAAATTGCCATACGAAGTAGCGTTGGAGGAGTTGGGTGACTCTAATATTTCAGG
>JAZJZG010000129.1:10969-16323 GCA_040389995.1 Pseudomonadota bacterium
AGCATTGGGGTGCGTTATCCGGCCCTAGTTTTGCGGCTGAGTTAGTCCGTGGCATGCCGACCGCAGTAACCTTGGCCTCCAGTGATGAGGCCTTTTCTAATCAAGCAGCCTTGCTCATACATGGCGCTAATTTGCGCGTCTACAATACGACGGATGTGATAGGTGTTTCTGTCGGTGGCGCAGTTAAAAACGTGATGGCGATTGCGGCAGGTATTAGTGATGGTATGGGTTTTGGCAATAATGCCCGTGCCGCCATGATTACTCGTGGTTTAACTGAAATGACGCGTTTTGGCATGGCGCTAGGTGCAAAGCCTGAGACCTTTATGGGTTTGGCCGGCGCGGGCGATTTGATTTTAACCTGCACCGGGCAATATTCGCGTAATCGCGAAGTCGGCTTGCAGTTATCCAGCGGTAAGTCATTAGCCGATATTCTACAGGGCTTAGGCCACGTCGCTGAAGGTGTGAATACGACGGCAGAAGTGATTCGCCGTGCCAACACTATGAATGTAGAGATGCCCATTACACATGAAGTTAATCAAGCATTATCAAAAGGTAAAAGCCCCAAAGATGCGGTCATGGATTTACTAGGACGCAATCAAAAAGCTGAAAGGCTTTAGCCGTTTTAATAACGCTTACGGTGCCAAGTTAGTGCTTGGCTTGTTATAGCCCACCCTCAAACCCGACCTGTCGCCAAGCCTCATACAATAATACGGCGGCAGAGTTCGATAGGTTCAGGCTGCGGCTATTGGCTAACATCGGTAAACGCACTCTATGTTCT
The DNA here is from genome assembly GCA_040389995.1 of Pseudomonadota bacterium. GTDB lineage: Bacteria > Pseudomonadota > Gammaproteobacteria > Burkholderiales > Methylophilaceae > Methylotenera. The sequence continues at coordinate 11,748 of JAZJZG010000129.1, forward strand.
GGGGTAAATTCACTGCGTATCTCTTCAGGTAGCCCACGCGTTTCAGGTCCGAATACAAAAACATCACCCGTTTTAAATTGAATGTCACTGTGTCGCGTACTGCCTTTAGTGGTGATTGCGAACAGCCGCCTGCCGGACAGTGCAGTTTTACAGTCTGCCCAGTTCTCGTGTACTTTTAATGAGGCGAATTCGTGATAATCTAACCCTGCGCGTTTGAGTTGCTTGTCTTCTAATGTGAAACCTAGCGGTTTTACCAAGTGCAAGTCCGCACCCGTGTTTGCGCATAACCTTATGATATTGCCTGTGTTAGGGGGTATTTCAGGTTCGAATAAAACGATAGTGAACATAGGGCTTAATTTGTATTTTTAGGATTATCTGGATTTTAAAGGTATTTTAAATCAGCGTCACTTCAGTAATATTTTTGGAGACCTATTTCTAGGCAGGGTGCGTGCAATCACCCAGCATTCTATATGTGCAGCACCGGCTGCTTTCAATGTTTTAGCCAGTTCATTCAAACTGGCGCCAGTAGTCATTACATCATCAACTAATGCAATATTGAGGCCTTGCACATTCTGCGTACAACTGAATACGTCTCGTATGTTTTTGATGCGTTCTTTAAGCGGCAAGCTTGCTTGTGGGGGCGTATGCATGGTTCGTTGGCAGGTGTTGTAATCTAATTTTAATAGCGTTCTTTTTGCAATGATGCGTGCGATTTCTAGTGCTTGGTTAAAACTGCGCTCTTTCAGCCGCGCATGATGCATGGGCATGGGAATCACTAAATCAATTTTGCAGGGCAGTGCTTGGCTGGCTAATTGCTTTTCAATGAGCAATGTCGCAAATGTGACAGCTAAATGCAGCATGTCTCTGTATTTGTAATGCTGTAGTAGGCTATCGACAGGAAAGTCATAGGTAAAAAGCGCACGTGTTGCATCAAAGTGAGGTGCGGCACTTAAGCAGCTACCGCAAGTCAAGCCGTTCGAGAGTAAGCCGCATTGCGGGCACTGTGGGGCATCGTGCCATGGCAGGTCGCTCAGGCAAGCGTCACACATGCCTAACTCTCCGCCATTGTGGTTTGCACAGAGCAAACAGTGTGACTGAAATGGGCTGGCTGAAAACAAATGCTTAAATTTTAGGCTGATGTTCAAAGTTTGCGATATGTTTTATTGACAAGGTATAATTCATGTAAATTTAGCCTATACATAGTAATAAAAGCTTATATAAAGGAACTGCACATGCTTGAATCGGCAACACGACCTTCGACCACGGCCTCTAGTTTAGAGGCGACCATTGATACTAGTAACATTAAAGCGAACATCACAAAGTCATGCGACATTGCAACGGTCGATCGTTGGAGTGTAGCCGACATTGTCGCATTATTTGAGTTGCCATTCAGTGATTTAATGCATCAGGCTCAAACTGTACATCGTGCTAATTTTGACCCTAATGCCGTGCAAGTGAGCACTTTACTGTCGATTAAAACTGGCGGCTGTTCTGAAGATTGCGGCTACTGTCCGCAAGCAGCGCGTTACCATACCGATGTTGAAAGTGAACCGCTGATGAAGTTGGATGATGTGCTGGCAGCGGCACAGCAGGCAAAAGATAATGGCGCGAGTCGCTTCTGTATGGGTGCTGCATGGCGTGGGCCAAAACAGCGCGATCTCGAGCCAGTATTGAAAATGATTGCTGAAGTGAAAGCGATGGGCCTGGAAACGTGCGCGACTTTAGGCATGCTTAAAGAAGGCCAGGCTGAGCAGTTGAAGGATGCCGGTTTGGACTATTACAACCATAATCTGGATACAGCACCAGAGTTTTACGGTGATGTCATTACCACACGCACTTATCAAGATCGTCTTGATACCCTAGGACGGGTGCGTGACGCCGATATCAATGTGTGCAGCGGTGGCATTATCGGTATGGGTGAATCACGTAACCAACGTGCAGGTTTACTGGCGCAATTAGCCAATATGGAGCGCCCACCCGAGAGCGTGCCGATCAATCTGCTCACACAAGTAGAAGGTACGCCGCTACACGGCACGGATGAGCTGGACCCAATCGAGTTCGTGCGCACGATTGCCGCAGCGCGCATCACTATGCCAAATAGCTTCGTGCGTTTATCTGCTGGCCGTCAAAGCATGCATGAAGGCATACAGGCGTTATGCTTTATTGCCGGTGCGAATAGTATTTTTTACGGTGAAAAATTACTGACTACAGCTAACCCTGAGGCCGCCACAGATAAAAAACTATTTGCTAAATTAGGCATTAACAAAATCTAACGATGCTAGCTTATTTACAATCAGTATTAGACCAACGCAAGACTGATGGTTTGCTCCGTCAGCGGCGGTTATTAGATTCGCCGCAGGCTGAACATATCGTTGCCAACGATAAACATTTTTTATCGTTTTGCAGTAATGATTATTTGGGCTTGGCCAATCACCCAAAATTGATTGCTGCCATGCAGCAAGCCGCTGCTGATTCTGGAGTCGGTAGCGGCGCCTCGAATTTGATTACCGGCCACCATCGTTACCATGATGCATTGGAAAAACAACTGGCGAAATTTGTCGAGCTACCTGCTGCGTTGTTGTTTTCTACGGGTTACATGGCCAATATCGGTGTGCTAGGCGCATTGACGGGGCGTCATGATGCGATATTTGCTGATAAACTGAATCATGCCTGTTTGAATGATGGAGCCTATTTTTCGCATGCGGAGTTCCATCGTTATCCGCATAATGATGTAGCGGCGCTCGAAAAGCTGCTCAAGGCCAGCACAGCGAAACACAAGCTCATTGCTGCCGATGCAGTGTTTAGTATGGATGGTGATATTGCACCGATACCAGAATACCTTGCACTTTGCGAAAAATATGATGCTTACCTATATATTGATGATGCGCATGGTTTTGGCGTGTTAGGCGAGCATGGTAAAGGTAGTTTAAGTCATTTCCATGTGACCAAAAATATGCCAAAGTCGCCACGCATCATCATGATGGCCACTTTAGGTAAAGCCGCCGGTGTGGCGGGAGCTTTTGTCGCGGGTGAAAGCGTGGTGATAGAGTATTTGATCCAAGCCGCCAAGAGTTACGTCTATTCTACGCCAGCACCGCCGGCGTTATCAGCCACACTGGCGGCATCGGTCAGTTTGATTGAGCAGGGCGATGATTTGCGTGCGCATTTAAATACCTTGATTGCCTACTTAAAAAACAATCTACATTGCAAAAAGTGGCAATTGTTGCCGTCAGATACATCCATACAACCTTTGATTGTGGGTGGAAATCAAGAGGCCTTGGCTTTAAGTGAGTATTTACAGTCGCATGGTATATTGGTGCCTGCCATACGCCCACCAACGGTGCCCACTGGCACGGCTAGATTGCGTATATCACTCTCGGCCGCACATACATTGGATAATATCAAACAGCTCATTGCTGCCATTCATCAAGCTGAGCGTGTTCTATGATGACTGCGCCTGCCAATCTTCACGTTGAGACTGTAGGTACCGGCCCCAATTTAGTATTGCTGCATGGCTGGGGCATGCATGGCGCTGTGTGGCAGCCGCTGGTTAAAAAGCTCAGTAAAGTTTTTACCCTGCATCTGGTTGATTTGCCCGGCATGGGTTTGAGCCGTCCGATTGAGCCATTTCATTTACACGCGGTGGCAGAAAAGATTGCAGAAATGTTGCCAGCGCATGCGGACATTATCGGCTGGTCTTTGGGTGGACAGGTGGCGATGCGCCTTGCCATCGATCAACCAGATCTAGTTCGCAGATTGATATTGGTTGGTACCACACCCTGTTATGTGAATAAAGCAGACTGGGATATTGGTATCGAGCCTGCGGTCTTTAGTAGTTTTGCCGACAACGTAAATACCGACTATCACAAGACGATGACGCAGTTTTTAACCCTGCAATGCATGGGTGCCAAAGATGCGCGTGCGACAGTGAAGTTATTACGTAAGAAATTTGCCGAGCGCCCGGTTCCAACCGCACAGACCTTGCAAAAAGCACTAAACATACTATTGGAAACAGATTTACGTGCCGAGCTTGAGCGATTAAGGAAGCCAGCACTGCTGATACATGGTGATAGAGATACTTTGGCGCCGGTTCAGGCTGCGCATTGGATGATGCAGAATCTACCCATCGCTTATTTGCGTGTCATAGCCGGTGCGTCACATGCACCGTTTTTATCGCATCAGGAACAGTTTATTGAGGCTGTCGTTCAGTTCCTAGAACCTGTAGCGCCATAAGTATGGACGCAAAACTAATGGATAGTTATCACATAGATAAAGCTCGGGCACGTGCTTCATTTGGTCGTGCGGCAGATACCTACGATGCTGCTGCGATATTGCAAAAGCAAGTGCGTGAAGAAATGCTGAGTCGTTTAGATTTGGTGAAAATTAACCCACAAGTCATACTGGATGCAGGCTGTGGCACAGGTGCAGCTAGCCATGCACTGCAAAAGCGTTTTGCAAAATCGCAAGTAGTGTCGTTAGATTTTGCCCTGCCTATGCTGCAAAAAACACGTAGCAGCCGTCAGCCGGGTATGGTCAGTCAGCTCAAATCTCTATTTACTGGTGCGGAACAAAGCCT
>JAZJZG010000130.1:0-2798 GCA_040389995.1 Pseudomonadota bacterium
TTATATCGTAACTATATGTTCCGTGGTGTCGATTACACTGGCGGTCCAGCTTTGCAAGGTGGTATTGATTGGGCGCACAGTAGCGGCTTTTACCTAGGAACATGGTTTTCTAATTTAGATCCTTATGCTTTTGGTGACGATGCTGCGGGTGGTAGCAAAGGTAATCACTTGGAAACCGACTTCTACGGTGGCTATGCATATACCTTTGAAAATGGTATCGGCATTAATGTTTTGGGTAATTACTATAAATATCTAGAAGGTCGAAATCAACTTGGCTCTGCCGCTAAACAAGATTCGTTTGAAGCATCAGTGGCATTATCTTACAAATGGTTTACCTATACTTACTATAATATGCTCACCAGTTATTATGGCATTCCTGGAAATAATAACGACAATACCAAAAACGCTACTTATAATGAACTTAAGGTAAATTATAAATTACCTATCGGTGATTTAAATTTCATGGCAAAAGTCGGTTACGAACACACGCCGAATCTTAATGCTTCTGAAGGTGATTATGCTATTGGCTTGAATAGAGATTTTTCTTTACCCAGCTTAGGTAAACGTATAGATGGTTTTAATGCTGGTGCTTACTATACAGGTACATTTGCTGTTCAGGATGAGGGTTTTTACCATGCGGCTGATGGTAGAGATTTAAATGAAGATAAGTTGTGGTTCTACGTTAAGCGTACTTGGTAGTAAATGGTTGATAGCCATTTGATAGTAATATTTAAGTAGTTATTAAATTAAAAAGGACGCCGCTTGGCGTCCTTTTTAATTTTAAGCTAAGTAAAAGCTAGCTTTAAAGTGTTAAGCGTATCTTTTGGCATCTGTTTCAATATTAAGTCGTAATATAGATATTTTAAGTTACCTAAGGTCTGATAAGGTGGCACATCAAGCCTGATTCAGCAAAAGCCTGGCAAGGTCGAACTTTAATGAAATTATCAGTTCCTATCTGCAGGTAATGAAAAAATATTCTGCTGTTATTTGTGAACAAAAGCCTAGTATGCTATAGTTTCCCGCTTAAATTAAGCGAATTGTTGCGCTCAAAAATCCAGTATTTTTTGATTAGTTAAAGATTGTGCGAGTTTGAAGTTAATCCCCGCTGTTGTTACCATCAAATACAAGTTTTTGCACACACTTTTCGTACCAACTTATTATTGAAGCATGGCTGTAATGTACATGTGTATTAACATCTGCGTGCAGTCAGCATTTAGACTCTAGGAACAACCCGCATGGCCTTGAACGTTGAAACGATTAGCAAGCTAGAACGCCGTATCACTATTACGGTTCCACTCCAACCACTTGAAGCGCAAATTCAACAGCGTTTAGTGCAAATGTCACGTACTGCAAAATTTGCCGGTTTTAGGCCTGGCAAGGCGCCAATTGGCTTGGTTAACCAACAGTATGGTAATCAAGTGCGCGATGAAGTGTATTCAGGCGCAGTTGAGCAAAGCTTTGGCGACGCGGTTGAAGAAAATAAATTGCGCGTTGCCGGTTACCCAAATATTGAACATAAACCATTTAGTTCAGCTTCTGACACTTTGGAATACACAGCGACATTTGAAGTGTTCCCAGAAGTGGTGTTTGGTGACTTATCAAAATTAAAAATCGAGCGTCCTGTACTTGAAGTGGGCGAAGCTGATGTTAAAAAAACCTTAGATGTTTTGGTAAAACAACGTGTTAGCTATGAGCCAGTAAAGCGCGCCGCTAAAAAAGGTGACCGTATCAATATCACGCTTAAAGCGTCGATTGATGGTAAAGAAGTTGAATCCACCGGTGATACTGGGATTGATCTAGTGTTAGGTGAGGCAGGGCGCGTTGAATCATTTGACGAGCAATTGGCCGGCAGCAAAGCCGGTAGCTCAAAACAATTTGAAATCACTTATCCAGCAGATCATAATCCAGAACAGTTAGCTGGTAAAACCGTGGCTTATGATGTGAATTATATTAGCGTTTCACAGCCTAAACTACCTGAGCTTGATGCTGACTTTGCGAAAAGCTTAGGCATTGAGGATGGTAATGTAGAAACAATGAAAGCTGAAATCAAGGAAAGCTTGAATCAAGAGGTCGCTAAACGTGTGAGTGCTAGAGTTAAAGAGCAGGTGTTTCAGGCATTGGTAGAAAGTGCTGATTTCGAAATCCCACGCGTGTTATTGGGTACTGAAATCAACCGCATGATGCAAACGACTGAGCAAAACCTAAAGCAACGCGGCGCTGATATGAGCAATATCAAGCTTGAGCCTGCGATGTTTGAAGATCAAGCAAAACGTAGCACTAAGTTACGTTTGATTTTAGGTGAAATGATTAACACCAATAATTTGCACGCAAGTGCTGACCAAATTCGTGCCATGGTCGATGTATTTGCGCAAAGCTTTGAGCGTCCAGTCGATGTAGTGACTTGGTATTATGCGGATCCAAAACGTTTGGATGAGCCGTCAGCTTTAGCAACTGAAGAGAACGCAGTCGCTTGGGTGTTATCTAAAGCTAAAGTGACTGACAAAAAAATTAAATTTGATGATTTAATGGGAAATGCTTAATGAATAATTCGATTCATACTATGAATAGCCAATATCAAGCGCCAGAAAACCTGGGTTTAATCCCAATGGTTATCGAACAGAGCGGCCGCGGTGAGCGTTCTTATGATATTTATTCGCGATTACTTAAAGAGCGGATTATATTCTTAGTAGGGCCAGTCAATGATATGACGGCTAATTTAGTCGTCGCGCAACTATTGTTTTTAGAGGCCGAGAATCCGGACAAGGTAAGAGCCTATACGGCTGCTACCAAGGAACGCC
>JAZJZG010000131.1:0-1706 GCA_040389995.1 Pseudomonadota bacterium
ATATCGATAAGAGCAGTAAAGTAGAAGCCTCTAACTAGCGTAACAACTCGTATTTTATAGCTTAATTAAACTAGGTTAAGTCACAGGTGTTTGCGCTGGTTGTATAATTGTAACTAACCATTTTAATTAAATATAAGACACTAAAATATCATGTTAAAAGCTTATCGCCAGCATGTTGCAGAACGCGCAACACAAAATTTACCTCCATTACCGCTTTCAACCGAGCAAGTCGCCCAGGTAGTTGAATTATTAAAAAACCCACCGGCAGGTGAGGCTGAAACGCTGCTGGATTTAATCACTAATCGCACACCAGCAGGCGTTGATCAGTCAGCTTATGTGAAAGCTGCATTTCTGTCAGATGTCGCCAAGGGTATCGCTACTTCACCACTTATCAGCGCTGAGCATGCAGTAGCCTTGCTTGCAACCATGCTGGGCGGATACAACGTGCAGGCTTTAGTTGAGCTGCTGGACACGCCTATGGCTGAAGCTGCTGTCAGTGCATTATCCAAAACCATTTTAATGTTCGATGCTTTTCATGATGTTGATGAAAAGAGGAAATCAGGTAACCTGCATGCTAAGAAACTCATTGAGTCTTGGGCAAATGCCGAGTGGTTTACCAATGCGCCAGTCTTGGCTAAAGAAATCAAAATGGTGGTATTCAAGGTGGATGGCGAAACCAATACTGATGACCTCAGCCCGGCACAGGATGCCTGGAGCCGCCCGGATATACCATTGCACGCCAAAGCGATGCTCGTCAATAAAATGCCTGAAGGCCTGACGTTAATTGATAGCTTAAAGCAAAAAGGCTTACCGCTGGTTTATGTGGGTGATGTCGTAGGCACTGGGTCTTCACGCAAATCCGCTATCAACTCATTGCAATGGTTCATGGGCAATGATATTCCTAACATCCCTAACAAACGTACTGGCGGCGTGATATTGGGCACGAAGATCGCGCCTATTTTCTTTAATACCGCAGAAGATTCAGGGGCATTACCGATTCAGTGCGATGTATCGAAAATGCAAACAGGTGATGTGATTACCATTCAGCCGTATGCAGGAAAAGTGCTGAACGAGCAAGGTGAAGTCATCTCCAGCTTTGATCTGGCACCGCTTACATTGCCAGATGAAGTGCGTGCCGGTGGCCGTATCTCATTGATTATCGGGCGTGGTTTAACGACTAAAGCCTGCGCTAGTTTGGGTTGGCCAGCTCCAGCAATATTTATCACCGCAGTTGCGCCCAAGGATACTGGCAAAGGTTATACCCTTGCGCAAAAAATGGTCGGCCGTGCCTGCGGTTTGCCTGAAGGTACAGGCGTACGCCCAGGGACTTATTGTGAACCAAAAGCGACGACTGTCGGTTCACAAGATACCACTGGAGGTATGACGCGTGATGAATTGAAAGAACTCGCCTGCTTAGGTTTTAGTGCAGATCTAGTGATGCAGAGCTTTTGCCACACAGCGGCTTATCCAAAACCTGTGGACATTAAATTGCAGCATAGCTTGCCGGAATTCATGAGCAGCCGTGGCGGTGTTTCATTACGCCCGGGTGATGGCGTGATTCACTCATGGCTGAATCGTATGGTATTGCCCGATACCGTGGGTACAGGCGGCGATTCACATACGCGTTTCCCGATTGGTATTTCATTCCCGGCAGGTTCTGGTCTAGTGGCGTTTGCCGCGGCGATGGGTGCGATGCCATTGGATAT
>JAZJZG010000131.1:1716-5877 GCA_040389995.1 Pseudomonadota bacterium
ATTGGATATGCCGGAATCAGTGTTAGTGCGCTTTAAAGGGACTATGCAACCCGGTATTACATTACGTGATTTAGTTAATGCGATTCCTTATGCCGCAATACAAAAAGGTGAACTCACGGTTGGCAAACAAGGCAAAAAGAACGTATTTAATGGCCGTATTTTAGAAATCGAAGGCTTGCCAGATTTAAAGGTAGAGCAGGCATTTGAGTTCGCCGATGCCTCGGCAGAACGCTCTGCCAATGGTTGTACGGTTAAATTAAATAAAGAGCCAGTGATTGAGTTCTTAAGCTCAAATATCGTGCTTTTACAGAACATGATTGATAATGGCTATGAAGATGCACGTTCATTACAGCGCCGTATCGATAGCATGAATGCATGGCTGGCAAAACCTGAGTTGCTAGCGCCAGATGCTAATGCTGAGTATGCGTATACCCTTGAAATCGATTTGAATGAAATCAAGGAGCCATTAGTCGCTTGTCCAAATGACCCAGATGACATCAAGCCGCTATCAGCTGTGGTTGGCGATAAAATTGATGAGGTATTCATCGGTAGCTGTATGACTAACATTGGCCATTATCGCGCTGCGGCTAAAGTGCTGGAAGGTACAGGCAATATTCCAACGCGGTTATGGATAGCCCCGCCAACCCGTATGGATGAAAATCAGTTGCGCGATGAAGGTGTGTATTCAGTATTTGGTGTTGCGGGCGCACGGACTGAGATTCCAGGTTGCTCGTTGTGTATGGGTAATCAGGCACGGGTTGCAGATAAAGCCACGGTATTTTCTACCAGTACGCGAAACTTCGATAACCGTATGGGTAGAGATGCCCGTGTTTATTTGGGTTCAGCCGAGCTGGCAGCAGTGTGTGCAAAATTAGGCTATATGCCTACACATGCGGAATATATGGAAACTGTGGGCAATAAATTACAAAACACGGCTGAGATTTATAAATATCTGAATTTTGACCAAATGCCAGATTATTCCGCCAGTCTGGCGAAAGCGAAAAAGATTATCCCTATCGCTGAAGTAGTTTAATTGGCAACAGCGTTTAATAAACTATAGTCTTCAATCTAGCGTTCATTCTGACCTTGTAAAAGCATGAACGCTAGACTATATTGCATCATTAGTTTGCTGCTAAGCGCGATATGGATTTACAAGACAAAAATACCGAAATCAATAAGATCGAGCTTTTTAATCAAGACGTATTAATTCCTCCGCCAAAGCGTGGTGCATGGAAAATAATGCTGCCTTTGAGTCTAGTGCTGGCAGCTATCATCTTCATGGCTTGGCATTTTGGTTGGCATGCCAAAGCAGTGACTGCTGGTGTATTGCTATTTGCCGGGCTTACCCATTTGTTTGCATGGGTCTTAGCCTTGATAGCTTTAGTCCCCATTATTGGCCCTTTACTCGTTAAAGTCCTCAGTTTGTCTATCATCTGGTTGTTAAATGCCATGGGCTACCTGGTATCTTTTGTTGCCATCAGGCGCGGATATTCTAAAGATGTACTGACCTATCGTACAGTGACCATTGCCCTTATTATTGGCATTGTGATTGGTTATGTTATAGGTAGCTTGGCTTAGCCGTCAGGAGCGGCTAATTCAATTAAGTATGGTCATAGCAAGAATAAAACAATCGCGTCTGTATCATCATATTCTGAAAATTGGTGATTTCTTTCCGGCAATCTTCTTTTTTGGCGGCTTTGCCTGGGATGCTTACACAGTAGGCCGCAACGTAGCCGCACAGGATTTATTCATATTCGGCATTTATTTATCAGTCGCGGGTTTGATTCTTTATGTGATTGGTCGGCCTAGCTATATTTTGGCCGATGCTGCAAAACTCCCGCCATGGTTATACAAGCTATATACGCGTTTAAATGGCCATAAGTTCCACTGGGAAGGTGTGCCATATTTTCTGTTGCAATTTATATTTGGCAACTTATTAAGTTCGCTATTTATTTTGTATTTTAAAAGCTCTAATCATTGGCTGGCTTGGTTGATGTCGTTATTGCTGGGCGTTTTGCTAGTGGCCAACGAGTATTTAGAAGATGAATACCGGCGCTTCACCTTAAGTTGGGCATTGTTTGGTTTTTGCGCCATGCTGCTATTTAACTTCGCCTTGCCATTTTTACTTGGTAGCGTACATCCAGTCTGGTTCTATTTAAGTACTTTATTAGGTTTGGGCGCAGCACATTGGCTGTATAAAAACACGCCTAATCATTTCGGTAGCATCGTGCCTGTCTGGCTAATCGCAGCAATACTTATGCTGGCTTATGCGGTAGATATGATTCCGCCAGTGCCATTAGTGAAGCGCGACATTGCTGTGGCTTATACACTCACAAAAATAAATGGTAATTATCAGTTGGAGCAACAGCCATCGGCATGGTGGGTGTTTTGGCGAAAAACCAGTAACGAGCTGGTGCTTGTGCCTGGCCAGCGTGTTTATTGCATTTCATCAGTATTTGCGCCGAATGGCCTGAATGCCAGACTTTATCATCGATGGCAGTTTTACGATAAGAAGCTGGGCTGGCAAACCAAGTCTTATATTGGTTTTACATTAGTGGGTGGACGCTACAACGGCTTCAGGGGTTATACCTACAGCCAAGGACTGCAGGCTGGTGAATGGCACGTGGCGATAGAGACAGAAAATCAAAAGACGGTGGCGATTTATGACTTTTCAGTTGCAACCATGAAAATAGATGCATCGCACAACTCACCGCCAAAAATCATGCAGTTCTTTTGATGGCAGAGTGATTGAGAAACATGGCGGGCTACGCCATGTTTAAATTCAATGCTCCGCTGGGTGCGTCATTAGTTTATCAATATAAGCAATAGCAATCGCTGAAAACACAAAAGTCATATGAATAACTGTTTGTGCGATCAATACTTTATCAGTCAGATTTTCAGCATTAATGAAGGTCTTTAGCAAGTGAATAGATGAAATACCAATAATCGCCGTCGCTAGTTTTACCTTAAGCAGGTTAGCATTGACGTGAGATAGCCAGTCCGGTTCATCAGGGTGACCCTCTAAGTTTAAGCGCGATACAAAAGTCTCGTAACCGCCGACGATCACCATAATGAGTAAGTTGGAAATCATGACTACGTCAATCAAGCCCAATACAACCAGCATGATATCTGCTTCTACCAAGTGGTTAGCCTTGGCTACCAAATGTACTAATTCAACGCCAAAGAAAAATACATATACAGCTTGTGCCACAATCAAACCTAAGTAAAGCGGCAGTTGTAGCCAGCGGCTACCGAATAAAATATTGGACATCATATTCTTTTGTTTATATTGAGTGGACATTGACTTGGTGTTTTCTTGCATATATGGATAGAGCCTTTATTGTTTGGATTTTACGAGTGTTTATTAGGGTTAATAGCTGGTGGCTAAATAAAATTGCTGCGTATTGTATCAGCTTAAAGTGCCAATATTATTTAAGCGATCTGACTCTCAAGCAGATAATCTGCTGTTTCGTCTAAGGCTAAAAGCTGTGTCAATATAGGCATGGTTTCTGCTAAAACGTTCGGCAATGTCCACGGTGGATTAATGATAAATAGCCCGCTGCCATGCATGCCGTAACCATCTTCTGAGGGTGCATGCGTAGTCATTGCCACATGCAGCCAATTTGGCGCATTTAATTGCAGCAAGTTTTCTATCATGTCATCAGGTTCTTCGCGTTGCAACAACGGATACCACACCATGTAAGTGCCAGTGGCAAAGCGGGTCAGGCTGTCTTTTATGCAATTCACCACGCGTTGATAATCTTGTTTGTCCTCGTAAGGCGGGTCTATAAGCACCACTGCACGTCGTGGCGGCGGTGGCAAATAAGCTTTGATGCCGGCAAAGCCATCTTGCATCTCGATTTTTACTTGCTTACCTTGCTCTCCAAAGTTTTCAATCAGCAATTTGCAATCACTAGGATGCAGCTCAAACAGACGCATTTTGTCATCAGCACGCAAATAGTCTTGTGCGATAGCGGGTGAGCCTGGATAGAATTCGAGCGTATTGCCGGGATTGAAATTTTTAATCTGTGTAACAAAATCGGCGAGCGGTTTTGGTAAGTTGCTCGTTGTAATGACTTTCGCTATACCGTCATCAAACTCGGCGTTTTGTGTGGCATAACCTTCATTTAGGCTATACATGCCAGCGCCGGCATGGGTATC
>JAZJZG010000132.1:0-711 GCA_040389995.1 Pseudomonadota bacterium
ACCAACGGCTGAATCTACATCGCCGATATTTATAGTGCATATCAGCATTGCGATATTAGCTTACAGCTTATTCACCTTCGCTGCCTTGCATGCACTACTCATGGCAATTGCAGAACGTAACCTGCACAACAAATCTACACTCATCAAATTGCCAAGCTTCCCACCACTGATGGTGATGGAAAGTTTGCTATTTCGGGTGATTACACTAGGTTTTATTTTACTGACTATCACACTAATTAGCGGCATGCTCTTCTCAGAACATATTTTCGGTAAGCCCATGCAGTTGACCCACAAAACGATATTTTCTATCGCCAGCTGGATTATTTATGCGGGGCTTTTATACGGCCGCTATCAATACGGCTGGCGTGGCTTGAAGGCCATACGCTGGACGCTGGTAGGTTTTGTGTTATTGCTGTTGGCTTATGTAGGCAGCAAATTTATCTTACAGGTGTTGTTACATCGGTAAGGTAATGCTCAACTAAACTTGTATTAAGTTAACGCAAGCTAATCTGCGGCCAGTCCTGTTGTACTGCATATGCAGTTAACGCAGCATCTGCATCTACCGCCACGGGGTTGGTCACCAGCTTCATCAGTGGCAAATCATTGTGGGAGTCGCTATAAAAATAACTGGTTTTAAAGTCACTTAGTTTTTGCGCGCGCGCTTCCAACCATTGGTTAATGCGCGTCACTTTACCCTCTTGAAAACTCGGT
>JAZJZG010000132.1:721-3103 GCA_040389995.1 Pseudomonadota bacterium
GGCAGTAGCAATCGGCTTGGTAACAAAGCTATTAGTTGCGGTGATTACTACACATAAATCACCGGCAGCCTGGTGTTTATTCACTAAATCTTGCGCTTTTTGCGTCATCATCGGCCGGATGACTTTATCCATATATTTCAGGTGCAAGGCATCTAGGAGTTTTTTAGGATGTTGTGCAAGTGGCCGTAACTGGAAATCTAAAAACTGGTAAATGTCTAAATTACCATTCTTATAATCCTGATAAAACTGTTCGTTACGCTCGTGATGCGTTTTCGCATCTAGCAAGCCTTCAGCAATCAGAAATAGACTCCAGTTATAATCGCTGTCGCCAGCAAGCAAAGTATTATCAAGGTCAAATAAAGCTAAATTTTGCATAAGATTCTTCATATTAAATTAACGACTCACTTCTTTATTGTCTGCCGACAGCACCAAAAACACGCCGACTAAAATCACAGCAAGTGCAATAAACTCCACAGTTTCAATGCGCTCGTTTGCAAACCAGATACCTAGCGTAAATGCCACCACAGGATTCACAAAGGTATTGCTAGTTGCCACCAGAGGTCGTACGGTTTTAAGTAAATATTGATAAGCACTGTAGGTTACCAATGATCCTAAAACTACTAAAAACAACATCGCACCCCAGGATTTATTGCTGATGTGTTGCGGCCAGACTTCACCTCGCACGCCACTCGCCAGCATCAACGCCACACCGCCAGCCAGCATTTGTGTTGCTGAGGCCATTAAACCATTTGGCAGATCTAAGTGCTTACTCCATACCGAGCCAAATGACCAGCACGCAGCCGCAAGAAGAAGAAGCAAGGCACTGGCTATATCGCCATACAGGCTTCCACCCACATTTAACAGCACAATGCCAACTGAGCCAATCGCGATACCCAGCCATTCTTTGCTGGTGATGTGGTGACCCCATATTGAGGAAAAAATCGCCATCCAAATCGGTGCAGTGGCGATAGAAAGTGCCGCCATACTAGACGAAACCGTTTGCTGCACATAGCACACGGTGCCATTACCTAATGCCGGCAATAAAATACCTATTATGCTTGCACCCAGCCATTGTTTTCTGGTTGGATTAGGCGCGCCTAAACAACGCATAACAATGTATAAAATAATCCCGGCGATTGTAAAACGCAAACCCGCCATCAAAAATGGTGGGAAGCTTTCTATACCAAACCGAATAGCGAGGTAGGTTGAGCCCCAGAAAAAATAGGTACAAAACAGCGCTAAAATAATCAGCAGCGTTTGATTTTTATAATTCATAAAAATTGTTTATTGGTTAAATCGAACAAAACAACAGCTGCTTAAATACAGCACAGCAAGCTAAGACAACCAAGTATTTCGTTCGATTTTACGAATAAATCTAAACCTGCGGATGTGCGCGCTCAGCTCTAGTCTGGAGCTTATTAAGTGCATTCAAATAAGCTTTTGCTGATGCAATCACAATATCAGTATCTGCACCCTGTCCATTCACAATACGACCATTTTTTGAAAGCCTGACAGTCACTTCACCCTGGGCATCTGTGCCGCTGGTGATATTATTCACTGAGTAAAGCTGCAATTCAGTGCCGCTTTGGGCGATGCGCTCTATCGCTTTAAAGGCCGCATCTACAGGGCCGCCGCCATCCGACTCCGCACGACTCTCAATGCCATTTTCTGACAACGTAAGAATCGCATGTGGCGTTTCGCCGGTGATCGATGCCACTTGCAAATACACCAATTTAAAGTGCTCCGTCGCCTCGGAAATATACTCATCGCTGACCAAAGCATGCAAGTCCTCATCAAAAATCTCAGATTTTTTGTCGGCTAAAGTTTTGAAGCGTGCAAAAGTCGCATTCAACAAATCTTCAGTTTCAAGCTCTATGCCTAATTCTTTTAAACGCGTTCTGAAGGCGTTGCGGCCAGACAATTTACCCAGCGTCAATTTGTTAGCGCCCCAGCCTACATCCTCGGCCCGCATGATTTCATAAGTTTCACGGTGTTTCAACACACCATCTTGGTGAATACCAGACTCATGAGCAAAAGCGTTCGCGCCCACAATCGCCTTGTTTGGCTGCACTGGATAGCCAGTAATGGTCGAGACCAATTTGCTGGCTGGCACAATCTGTGTGGCATCAATGGTAGTGTCAAGATTGAAAATATCTTTACGGGTACGCAACGCCATCACAACTTCTTCCAAGCTAGCATTGCCCGCACGCTCACCCAAGCCATTGATGGTACATTCCACCTGACGTGCCCCACCCATGACCGCAGCCAATGAATTAGCCACCGCCATGCCTAAATCATTATGACAATGCGTAGACCATACTACCTTGTCACTGTTCGGCACGCGCGCAATCAACTCGCGCATGGTTTCGCCCCAGGATGCAG
>JAZJZG010000132.1:3113-17784 GCA_040389995.1 Pseudomonadota bacterium
AGAATAACCAACGGTATCTGGCACATTAATGGTCGTAGCACCCGCCTTAATCGCCGCATCAAATATGCGAATCAAAAAGTCCATTTCTGAGCGTACCGCATCTTCAGCCGAAAACTCTACATCATCGGTATATTCCAATGCCCATTTGACTGCTTGAACCGCACGCTCAATCACCTGGTCTTCCGTCATGCGCAGTTTATTTTCCATGTGAATTTTGCTGGTGGCAATGAACGTATGGATACGGCCTGACACTGCCGGTTTAATAGCCTCACCGGCACGACGTACATCGTTTTCACTAGCGCGGGCAAGTGAACATACCGTTGAATTTTTAATGATTTTGGCGATTTCATGAATCGCATCAAAATCACCAGGACTTGCTGCGGCAAAACCTGCTTCGATCACATTCACACCTAATTTTTCAAGCTGGCGCGCAATACGGATCTTCTCTTCTTTGGTCATGGCTGCGCCTGGGCTTTGTTCACCATCACGCAAAGTAGTATCAAAAATAATAATCTGGTTTTGTTTCATAACAGTTACCTAACTTTTTAAGTTGTTTAATTTTTTGGATTTAATCTTAAAATTAGCTCAAGCTCGGCTATCACCAAACGAGCATGTCACAGCATTCAAAAAATACTGTGTAAATATTACTATAATGTAGAGGGATATAGTTTGCGCGCTAGCGCAGATTGCGATTGCGGAGTGCAGCAACACGTAACGCAGAAAATTTGCGTAAAAGTAATGCGCTAGCTAACAAGCTAAGCGCATAAAAGACATATGAAATATGTAAATTCGACATAGTGTTAGAAATATAGTATTTTTTACAGAGTTCTGCAAGCGTTTAAGTGGTTGAATTTATTTATCATCGTGATAAATTCAGTGAAAAATACCTGCCGTCGGCACTGTGGCCCAGAAAGCATTATTCCGCGGCTTTAATTTTCTTAAGCTTTCCACGTAGCCAAAGCGCATAACCCGAGAGCGCATAGACTATCATCACAAAAAACAGCACCTCAGGTGGGCTGTAAGAAATCAGCACTATCGCCAACATAATGCCTAAAATCACAAAAAACGGCACACTGTCTTTTAAATTAATATCTTTGCCACTGTAATAGCGCAAATCACTGACCATGGAAGCACCAGCAAACACGGTAATTCCCCAAGCCATCCATTTCCATTGCAGTACGCCGAAAAATATATCGCGGCCACTTACACCATACTCATACGACACCCAGACAAAACCTGCGAGTAATGCAGCAGCAGCGGGGCTAGGCAAACCTTGAAAATAACGTTTATCCTGATGGTCATCATCCAACTTGGTATTGAATCTGGCCAAACGCAATGCTGCACATGCACAGTATACAAACGCTGCCAACCAACCTAACTTGCCTAATGGCTTTAATGCCCATACATATAAGATAAGTGCTGGCGCGACACCAAACGACACCATATCAGACAAACTGTCGTACTCTGCACCAAACGCACTCTGCGTATTGGTCATGCGTGCCACACGACCATCAAGCCCATCCATCACCATAGCAATGAAAATCGCCATAGCTGAAAGCTCAAACTGACCATTCATCGCCTGCACGATCGCAAAAAACCCTGCAAATAGCGCGGCGGAGGTAAACAGATTTGGGAGTAAATAAATGCCACGCTCGCGTAAACTAGGTACATCGACTGCACGGCGAGATAATCGTTGTTTGGGTTCAGCCATATATTTTAGGTTCTACCATATCAAGAATATTGTACTACCGCTCAAGTATAGCAAATCAAATGCGCATTAAGGCGTAAAAATATTGCGTGTATAGCCGAGTGGAATATGAATTGGTTTAGAACATTCTTTATTAGTATGGCTCCACATGTAACGAAACCAATGGGTACCTGACTTAGGCTAGGCTGACTAGCTTAATGCGATTCAGTTTGCACTGCCTCGGCGTGGCTGATATGGTCAAAATACAAGGCTAATCTAGCCATACGCCCCATCGCACGTACAGACAGAGTAGCGCCGGAGATGCCATCTATATTTTTATCCAGTTGATAGTCTTTTTGCAAATCAGCACCTTGGTACTGCTTTAAAAAATGTGGGTAGCGCACTTCCCCACCACGATTTTCTCTATAGTTAAGCACTACAACTTGATTTAGCTTACCCGCTTGAATCACAAAGCCAGCCGTGATTGGCTCTTCTTTACCAATCTCATCCAGTACCCATGCGGTTTTTAAGTTATTTTTCCAATAACGTATGGTCACTTGCCTTGGCGCATGTCCTAAAATCTTCTCTGCTTGTACTGCAACGTCTTTTGTTAGCCAAAGTGTTTCAGCTTTAGGAGGGCTAGCATTAGGCACACTCGCGTCAAACGCGCTCGCTAAAAACTGCGCCGTTGTCAGGTACGGCTCGGCTAATAGCGTCACAGGCATTATCAACAAGCTAGCGAATACTAGCCGCCGACAATACCTATGCCGACTAAAGCACCAGCTTAAACTTAAGCTAAAAAAATGATGGATGTTTGACTTCAACTAGAACATGTATCCCATACCAATATTCAGGCGTTTATCGCCGCGGCTTTCCAATACGCCATCTAGCATGTACTTGTCTTCTTTGTCATAGCGTTGAAAATCGGCTTTTAACACCACTTGTGGTGTTGGCCAGAAGTTTGCACCTACCGTCCATACTTTATTTTGGCTACCTTCTACGCGGTCACTGTTAAATGGCAAGCTTGCCTGTGTGTCATAAGTCTCATAGCGTACAAATGGGGCAAAATCCATATCGCCTGATTTCCATACATGATAAGCCGCTTCAGTAAACCAACCATAAAAAGCACTAGGTGCATTATTATTAACGCCACCGTTGTTCACAGCATACTCATTAATTTTATCCGCATCATTCAAATGACCGCGTGCGTAAAGCGCTCGTAAATCCCAGTTACCGGTTTGATATCGTGTATGCACATCCCATAACGTCAGGCGCGCATTGCCGATGCCCGGTGTATTTTGCCCGGTATTACCAGTAAATACTGAACCACCCACTAGCAAGCCATTGATGCCAGTGTAATTAAGCGCCGCTGAAAATGATAGATCTTCAGACTCTGCTAGCTGACCTTCCTGATGCGCAGATTTTATACCGTAATAAGGATCATCAAATTTCCTGGCACTAAACCCTGTAGTCACGCCCACTTGGTATTTTAAGCTAGGCAACACTTCACCATATACCGCTACGCCAGCTTCACGCCATGTGGTTGGAATAATACGCGACTCGATTTGGTTACGCTCTACACCAAAAAAGGTAGGTGGTTCGTGCGTTTCATTAATGAAACCTGCCGGTATTAAGAACAGACCAACTTTAGAGTTGATTTTGTCCGTAAAATGAAAATCCAGATACATCTGCTCTACTTCAGCTTCGCCTTGGTCACTTGAACTTGATATGGCATGCTCTATTTCAAACTCAGATTTGAAACTGACCATATCATTAAACTTGTGTCCAAAAAATAATACGAATCGTTGCACGTCAATCTGGTTTTTTGCTGTCGCACCACCACTGAAACCATTGTAGTTCACATTACCATAGCCACCTATCGTTGTGCGATCTGCCAAGCCTTGAATGCCGCTAGAGACATTGTTGGGTTTAGCCGTTGCCACCTGGTCCTTAAGCGCTTCGATTTCCTGCTGTAATAGCTCGATCTTATCCTCAACGCTTGTCGCAGCCGCATTGCCTGCAAACAGCGCCAACGCAATCGCGACGCTTATCCTTTTTGTATTTAATATCACACTCATTGCCATCCCTTAAATTTTGCGAATAGATTTTTATACCACTCCGGCATTGTTATGTTTTATTAAAAATATTAACAATGATAATGATTCGCATTATATATGCATTACATTGATTTGGCTAAGATTTATAGGCTTAATTACTTAACCTTTACACTAAAATCATTGCTTGTTGCGTTGCATGCTATATAGTGCTGAAAATCAGCAAGGTACTGCTTATTGTCATTAAAATTTAGAGCGCTGTTTGACTCCAAGATTAATTAACGCCGAAATTTACTAACTACCATATCGATTAAAACCAAGATTCGCCCTTTTATGCAATTTACTCTACACAAACAAGACGGCCTTGCCCGCCGCGGCACCTTAAAACTTAATCATGGCGAAGTGCAGACACCTGCTTTTATGCCGGTTGGCACTTACGGCACAGTGAAAGCCATGTCACCGTTAGAGTTAACAGAAATCGACGCACACATCGTCTTAGGCAACACTTTTCATTTATGGCTACGGCCAGGCTTGGAAGTGATTGCAGCACACGGCGGCTTGCACAAATTCATGGGCTGGAACGGCCCCATATTGACGGATTCCGGTGGCTTTCAAGTCTGGAGCCTGGGGGCATTACGCAAAATCACCGAAGAAGGTGTGAAATTCCGCTCACCTATCAATGGTGACAGCTGTTTTTTAACCCCAGAAGAATCCATGCGCATACAAAAGGTGCTGAACTCCGACATTGTGATGATCTTTGATGAGTGCACGCCCTACCCGGCAACAACACAAGAAGCCAACGATTCTATGCAACTCTCGTTGCGCTGGGCACGCAGAAGCAAAAATGCACACGCAGGCAATGACAATGCATTATTCGGCATTATCCAAGGCGGCATGTATGAAGACTTGCGCGACATTTCACTTGCCGGACTCACCGACATCGACTTTGACGGTTACGCGATTGGCGGCCTATCGGTAGGCGAGCCTAAAGAAGATATGCTGAGAATACTAGCGCATACCGCACCAAAGATGCCGCAGCATAAACCGCGCTACCTGATGGGCGTTGGTACACCGGAAGACCTGGTGGCGGCGGTTTCGCAAGGCGTAGATATGTTTGACTGTGTGATGCCAACACGTAATGCACGCAATGGCTGGCTATTCACGCAATATGGCGATATCAAGATTAAAAATGCCGGTTATAAAACAGATACCCAGCCTCTGGATGCTGATTGCAACTGCTACACCTGCCAGAATTTTAGCCGCGCCTATCTGCACCATTTACATAAGGTCGGTGAGATTCTAGGTTCACGTTTGAATACCATCCATAACCTGCATTATTACCAAGTACTGATGGCGGGCATGCGCAGTGCCATTGAAACCGGCACATTTGAGACATTTAAAACTGGATTTGCCGCAAAGCGCACACGTTCGGCGTAACGTCAGCTTAAATCGTCAGGCTTGATTGACCACAAAAATGCACTATCCTGCAATAACAGGAAGTCTGTGCTAAAATCCGAAGCTAATTTTAATTCAATTTTTTAGAAGGTAATCCCGTGTTTATTTCAAATGCATACGCAGCAGGCGCTTCAGCAAGCAGTGACCTTATGAGCTTTTTACCACTTGTCGTGATTTTCGTATTGTTCTTCTTCATGATTATCCGCCCGCAAATGAAGCAGGCCAGAGAACAACGCAATATGATTGCAGCACTACAAAAAGGTGATGAGATCGTCACTAGCGGTGGCATTGTTGGCAAAGTGACTAAAGTAAACGAAAATTTCGTTAGCGTTGAAATTGCGGCAAACACCGAAATCACCGTACAAAAACATGCGATACAAACTGCATTACCAAAAGGCACGATTAAGAGTCTTTAAGTTAGCCGCCGCCATAATTTTCGCAAAAAAAATATTGTGATAGAAATATTGCCTATCGCTCAAACCACAACCTGTTATTGACTAGAGTCTCACTATGAACCGTTATCCAATGTGGAAGAACATCCTAGTTGCAATCATGATTTTGATTGGACTAATTTATACGATTCCGAATTTTTTTGGTGAGTCCCCTGCGGTACAAATCACATCGGCTAAAAGCACCACTACGGTGAATCCAGCATTACTGGCACAAGTTGAGGATATCTTTAAGCGGGAAAACATCCAATACGATGGCGTGTATTTAGATGCACGTGGCGTTAAAGCACGTTTTGCTAACACAGATACGCAAATTAGAGCCAAAGATGTACTACAAGCCAGTCTAGGCAACGACTATACGGTAGCGCTTAATTTACTGTCACGCTCACCTAGCTGGTTACGCAGCTTAGGTGCCAAACCTATGTATTTGGGTCTAGACTTGCGTGGTGGTGTGCACTTTTTAATGCAGGTAGATATGAAAGCCGCGCTCAACAAAGCTGCAGACCGTTTTGTCGGCGATTTCAGGGTAGCGCTACGTAAAGAGCGAGTTTCCTATACGGGTGTAACGCGTGAAGGCCAAGCAGTACAAATCAGCTTCAGTGACGAAGCAGATCTCATCAAAGCTAGATCCATAATCAGCAAAGAATATCCAAATTTAACCTTAGATGAATCCACTAACGGTCAAGAAAAGCTGCTAAAAGCCTCGCTTAATCTTGCCGAACAAAAACGTATTCAAGATTTTGCCATCAAACAAAATATTCAAACGCTACATAACCGTATCAACGAACTTGGCGTAGCGGAGCCGATTATCCAGCAGCAAGGCGCTGACCGTGTAGTTGTACAATTACCGGGCGTACAGGATACGGCAAAAGCAAAAGAGATCCTCGGTCGTACCGCTACATTAGAAATCCGCATGGTGGATGAAGAAAAAAGCGACATGGCTACGCTGGAAAATGCCGCTAAAGGTCAAGTGCCTATCGGCGACGAAGTATTTAAAGACCGCCAAGGCCGTGCCATCCTAGTGAAAAAGAGCGTAGTACTTACTGGCGAGTACATTACTGATGCGGGTCCTGGTGTGAATAACCAGACTGGTCAATCTGTCGTGAGCGTGACACTCGATGCCCGCGGCGCACGTATTTTCCAACAGGTAACGCGTGAAAACGTAGGCAAACGCATGGCGATATTGCTGATTGAAAAAGGTAATACAGAAGTTGTCACTGCGCCGACGATTAACGAAGAAATTGGCGGCGGTCGTGTACAAATCTCCGGCATGGCAAACACACAAGAAGCCACGGACATTGCACTCTTATTACGCGCTGGCGCACTTGCTGCGCCTATGGACATCGTTGAAGAGCGCACCGTTGGCCCAAGCATGGGTCAGGACAACATCAATCGCGGTATTCATTCAACGCTTTGGGGCTTTGCCGCAATCGCGGTAATGATGATGATTTATTATGTGGCGTTTGGTGCGGTGTCTGTGGTTGCGCTGGCCATTAACTTGTTATTATTAGTCGCCATCCTATCTATGTTGCAAGCCACGCTCACCTTACCCGGGCTGGCCGCGATTGCACTGGCGCTGGGTATGGCCATTGATGCCAACGTGCTGATTAACGAGCGCATACGTGAAGAGCTACGTAACGGCAATACACCACAAGCGAGTATTCATGCGGGTTATGACCGTGCATTCGACACGATTCTAGACTCTAACGTGACCACACTCATTGCCGGTTTAGCGTTATTTATGTTTGGTACAGGCCCAATCAAAGGTTTCGCTGTAGTACACGTATTAGGCATTATGACGTCGATGTTCAGTGCCGTGCTGGTGTCACGTGCATTTGTAAACCTGATTTATGGCTATCGCCGTAAAGTTGAAAAACTTTACATCGGTCAAATTTATAAAGCCTAAATTCAGGCTTGAACATACGCTACCAACAAATTATTTAGAATATTAGAGTACATACCATGGAATTATTCAGAATTAAAAAAGATATTCCCTTCATGAGCTACGGTCGTCTGACAACGACGATTTCATTGGCAACATTCATATTGGCCATCTTCTTTTTAGCGCATCGTGGTTTGAATTTTGGCGTTGATTTCACTGGCGGCACCGTCATGGAAGTCAATTATCCTGCAGCAGCCAATCTGGAAAGTGTGCGTAGCGCGGTGGACAGCATAGGTTTGCGAGAAGCCACGGTGCAGAACTTTGGCTCCAGCCATGATGTGTTGATTCGCTTACCGGTAAAAGCCGGCTTATCTGTATCACAACTTTCCGAGCAAGTGAAAGCTGCACTAGTCAAAGCGGATGCAACTGCAGAAGTACGCCGTGTAGAGTCTGTAGGCGCTCAAGTTGGTGAAGAGTTATATACCAATGGCGGTTTAGCACTGTTTTTTGTATGTACCGGTATCATACTTTATCTATGGATGCGTTTTGAGTGGCGTTTTGCCGTGGCAGCAGTTATCGCCAACATGCATGATGTGGTCATTATTCTAGGCTTTTTTGCCTTCTTCCAGTGGGAGTTCAACCTCACCGTGCTGGCGGCAATATTGGCGGTACTAGGTTATTCGGTGAATGAGTCAGTCGTGGTATTTGACCGCGTGCGTGAGAACTTCCGCAAAATGCGTAAAGCCTCAGTGGTCCATGTCATTGACAATGCGATTACCCGTACCATGTCACGTACGGTTATCACGCATACCATGACACAAACCATGGTGGGCTCTATGTTGCTATTCGGTGGTGAAGTGCTGCATAACTTTGCACTGGCACTTACCATTGGCATTTTGTTTGGTATCTACTCTTCTGTACTAGTGGCTTGTCCAGTCGCAATGTGGTTAGGTGTAAATCGCGCAAACCTAATTGGTGATCTGGATAAAAAAGAGGCTGAAACAAAAGGCAAGGGCAAAAAAAGTGAAGTCATTGAGCCTAACCCTGCAGATTTTGCAAATTAATTATTAGCAGCCCAGATTCACGCAATCACCTACACCATAACTCCTGATTGATTAATCAAGCGTGCTAGCCTCGGTACGCTTGATTATTTGCACCGCTCGCGTATACACTCCACATATCTTGAATCTAATCATTACACCCCTTGGATAACATCCCCATTTCCTGGCAGCTAGGCGCACTTGCCGTACTGCTGCTGCTCTCTGCATTCTTCTCTATCGCTGAAACCAGCCTGATGTCGCTCAACCGTTATCGGATGAAGCACTTGGCCAAGCAGGGCAATCGCGGCGCTAAACTAGCCAGCATATTGCTCGCAAAAACCGATAAATTATTAGGTGTTATTTTATTGGGCAATACGCTGTGCATCTCGGCTTCATCAACGCTCGTGGCGGTCATTAGCGTAAACATGTTCGGTGAAGGTAAGTTTGTGTTGATGATAGGCACACTCACCATCACTTTTGCTATTTTAGTCTTAAGCGAAATCTCACCCAAAGTCATCGCTGCTGCTTACCCAGAAAAGCTAGGTTTTGCTTGTAGTTATGTACTCTATCCATTGCTATGGTTGCTGAACCCAGTCGTGTCTTTCGTTAATCTTTTCGTTAAAGGGTTTGTGCGGTTACTCGGCATTAAAGTGAATTTTGTAGAAACCATGCATGCCATCACTACTGAAGAATTACGCAGCATCGTTTCCGAGACCGGGCAGTACATTCCCAAAAAAAATCGTACGATTTTATTAAACTTACTGGATTTAGAAAAAATTACGGTCGACGATGTCATGACCGCACACACGATGGTAGAGACGCTAGATTTTGACGCGCCGCTAGAAGATATATTGCAGCATATCTCAAGCAGCCATCACACACGTTTGCCCGTACGCCAGGGTGAGCATGAAGAAATCATCGGCATATTGCATATACGCAAAGTGATTAACCAGTTGCGCACACCCACGTACAATAATGATTTGGATAAAGAATCCTTGCGTGAAGTAATCACCGACCCCTACTTCATTCCAGCTGGCACACCGTTATATACACAAATTCAGCAGTTCCAAGAGAATCAACAACGCATAGCACTGGTAGTGGATGAATACGGCGAGTTCAAAGGATTAATCACCCTGGAAGACATACTAGAGGAAGTAATCGGTGATTTTACGACACCCTCACCTTCGAGACTGAGTAATTACCGAAAAGAGGCCGATGGCAGTTGGCTGGTAGATGGCAGTATTAGAACACTTTGAAGATATTCCAGAACCAAATACCAGTTTCAAAATTGGCACCCACACGCTAGAGATTTTGCAAACACAAGATCGTATTGTAAAAAGCGTCAGAATCATTCCTTAGCCTGCGAGCAACCTACAGCTAGGCATATCGATAAAACCATAATTTCTGAATTATCTACATAACCCTATTCAAATTGGGCTTGAATTTTTCACAGGTTGGCTCAAAATAGGCTCATATGGCTAACTTATCTAATTCAGCTTTACCTTCTGACGATAACACGGCGCTTAAACCTGAAGTTGCAAAACCAAAATTGCCCCCCATGTTTAAGGTACTGTTGTTAAATGATGATTACACGCCTATGGAATTTGTAGTTGAGTGCATAGAACGTTTTTTTCACAAAAGCCGTGAACAAGCAACGCAAATTATGCTCAAAGTACATACAGAGGGCGTGGGTGTATGTGGAGTGTATCCACAAGATATTGCAGAGACCAAGATGAATCAAGTACTTAACCATGCAAAAGAATCACAGCACCCTTTGCAATGTGTGATAGAGCCGGCCTAAGACTCAAGCAAAAATTGCAAGTATTAGCAACGCTAGTAAAAAGATAGAAGTCCCAGTTTAAAGATTTTATTGAAAGTTAAGGTCGAAAAATGATCGCTCAAGAATTAGAAGTTAGTCTTCACATGGCATTTATGGACGCTAGACAAAAGCGCCATGAGCTCATCACGGTTGAACATTTGCTACTCGCCATGATAGACAACCCCACTGCGGCAGAAGTGCTGCGCGCATGCGGGGCGAAACTTGAGGTGCTGCGTACCGAGCTGAGCCAATATATTGAAGAACATACGCCAACCGTGATTGGCCTGGAAGATGTTGATACACAGCCTACCCTAGGCTTTCAACGTGTCATTCAACGCGCCATGCTGCATGTGCAGTCTTCTGGCAAAAAAGAAGTCACCGGTGCCAATGTACTGGTCGCTATTTTTGGCGAAAAAGATTCGCACGCGGTATTTTTCTTGCACCAACAAGGTGTTACCCGTTTAGATGTGGTTAACTTCATTTCTCATGGCGTTTCTAAAATAGCTGAAACCGCTAAGGTGGAAGGTCTCGATCAGGATGTGGATGCGGAAACAGCACCCAATGGGGCGCTGGAAAATTACGCACAAAACTTAAATGCACAAGTGCTGGCCGGTAAAATTGACCCATTGATTGGCCGTGGTCCAGAATTAGAGCGTGTCGTGCAGACACTATGCCGTCGCCGTAAAAATAATCCATTATTAGTGGGTGAAGCTGGCGTAGGTAAAACGGCGATTGCCGAAGGCTTGGCGCGCAGGATCGTTGAAAAAGAGATTCCAGATGTATTAGCGAATGCCGTCGTGTACTCACTCGATATGGGCGCACTGCTTGCCGGCACCAAATACCGTGGCGACTTTGAGCAACGTTTAAAAGCCGTGATGAAACAACTGGCTGAAAACCCCAATGCGATTTTATTTATTGACGAGATCCACACCTTGATAGGTGCAGGTTCAGCCAGCGGCGGCACTTTAGATGCGAGCAATTTGCTAAAACCGGCGCTATCTAACGGTACGCTTAAATGCATAGGCGCTACTACTTATCAAGAATATCGCGGTGTTTTTGAAAAAGACCACGCACTAGCCCGTCGCTTCCAAAAAATCGATGTCGCTGAACCTAGCGTAGCTGAAACTATAGAAATCCTAAAAGGTTTGAAATCACGCTTCGAGCAACATCACAGCGTGAAATATGCTGCCAGTGCATTGAGTACTGCCGCGGAACTATCAGCAAAATACATTAATGATCGGCATTTACCTGACAAGGCGATTGACGTGATTGATGAAGCAGGTGCTGCACAACGCATATTGCCAAAATCTAAACAGAAAAAAGTCATCGGCAACAAGGAAATCGAAGATATCATCGCTAAGATTGCGCGTATTCCGCCCAAAAATATCTCTAGCGATGACCGCAATGCGCTGAAAACACTAGAGCGTGATTTAAAAGCTGTAGTGTTTGGTCAAGACAAAGCCATTGAAGCGCTTGCCTCCGCTGTGAAAATGGCGCGTAGCGGCTTAGGTCAAGGTAACAAGCCAATTGGTAGTTTCTTGTTTAGTGGCCCTACTGGCGTAGGTAAAACTGAAGTTGCCAAACAACTGGCTTACATTCTGGGCGTAGAGTTGATTCGCTTCGACATGAGTGAATACATGGAGCGTCACGCAGTATCACGCCTGATTGGCGCGCCTCCTGGCTATGTAGGTTTTGAGCAAGGCGGCATGATGACCGAGGCCATTACCAAACAACCATATAGCGTATTGCTACTGGATGAAATTGAAAAAGCGCATCCGGATATTTTCAATATCTTGTTGCAGGTAATGGATCACGGCACGCTCACTGATAATAATGGCCGCAAGTCAGATTTTAGAAATGTGACCATCATTATGACCACTAATGCTGGCGCGGAAAACCTATCTAAATCAAGCATAGGCTTTACGAATGGCAAACAAGCGGGTGACGAGCAGGTAGATATTAAGCGTTTATTCTCACCCGAGTTCCGTAATCGTTTAGATGCAACGGTGTCATTTGCTTCGCTGTCACAAGATATTATCATCCGTGTAGTCGATAAGTTCTTGATTCAACTTGAAGATCAATTACATGAGAAAAAAGTAGAGGCAACTTTCAGCGATGCCTTGAAAGCATACTTGGGTAAAAAAGGCTTTGACCCAATGATGGGCGCACGTCCGATGGCAAGGCTGATTCAAGACACGATACGTAAAGCACTTGCTGACGAGCTGCTATTTGGCAGGCTTACTAACGGCGGCAGTGTACATGTGGATATTGATGATAAAGATGAGGTAAAACTTATTTTCACACAAGACAAGCAAGCATCAGAAGCATCGTTCGCAACTGCCGAATAAAATCTAAACCTTAACTAAAAACAGCCAAGCTACTCAATATAGCTTGGCTGTTTTTCCATTACGCTCAGGAACAACTCAGACTCGACCAAACACTGCAACCAAACCTTTAGTTTAGGGTAAGGTGCGGCGTCAAACGACGCACTATCCACGCCGGAAAACTGCCGAATAAATGGGAAGATTGCAATGTCAGCTAAACTAAGCTGATCCCTTAACAAAAATTTCGTTTGGTTCAGAAGCATCTCTAGTTTTTGTAAAAACACTTCACCTTGCAGCCTATAAACTATTGCAGATTGCTCAGGGAAACGTATCGCATATTTGTACTTATCCAACGCCTGCTTAAAACTACCATCATTTTCAAGAATAAGCTGCTGCGTCATTGTGCTTTCAACGTCTAGCCAGCCATCTGTATCCCTTTGCCGCAAAGCCCAATACATAATATCCAAGCTTTGCTCCAGCACTCTCTGCTCACCTTGGCTACCATCTTGCAATACCAGCACCGGTACGGTCGCTTTAGGCGATGCCTCAAGCATGGCTCTAGGTTTATCTCTTAATACAATTTCACGAATCTCAACCGCAATACCGGCATACTTGAGTGCCATACGAGCGCGCATCGCATAAGGACAACGACGATAAGAATAAAGGATTGGTAGCGCTGCCAAAGTCAAACCAACCTAACCTAATACTCGACAAATATCATGTACAAGTTTCGGACCACGATAAATCAAACCACTATACACTTGCAGCAAACTTGCACCAGCGGCGATTTTTTCCACCGCGTCCGCCCCACTTAAGATACCGCCTACACCGATAATAGGTAATGCGCCTTGCAAGCGTTGTGATAACTGCTGAATCACCAACGTTGATTTCTCACGCACAGGCGCGCCAGACAATCCACCGGTCTCATCGGCATTTTTTAAACCTTGCACAGTATCGCGTGAAAGTGTGGTGTTAGTTGCAATCACACCATCTATTTGATGTTCCAGCAGCAAATCCGCAATTTCATTGATTTGCTCATGCTCCAGGTCTGGCGCTATCTTTAAGGTGATTGGCACATAACGTCCATGCTGGTTTGCGAGCTTGGTTTGCTCCAGCTTGAGCGTAGCCAACAGTTGCGACAACGCTTCTTTTTCCTGCAAAGCACGCAAATTTTTAGTGTTCGGTGATGAAATATTGACCGTGATATAGCTGGCATATGCATACACTTTTTGCATGCAGATCAAATAGTCATCCACTGCATTTGCAATAGGGGTGTCAAAATTCTTGCCGATATTGATACCCAGCACACCTTTATATTTGGCTGCTTTTACATTTTCAATGAGGTTATCTACACCCAGATTATTAAAGCCAAAGCGATTCACAATGCCTTGTGCTTCTGTTACGCGAAACAAACGCGGTTTAGGATTACCAGGCTGTGTGCGCGGTGTTACCGTGCCGACCTCAATAAACCCAAAGCCTAGCGCAGCCATGCCATCAATCACCGCGCCATTCTTATCTAAGCCTGCCGCCAAACCAACCACATTGGGAAAGCTGATACCCATGATTGCTCGTGGCTGGCAAACAGGAGCGGCTGGGTACAATGACAACGCCCCGGATTTTTGCGCTAATTTAAGGCTTTTCAAAGTGAGATCATGTGCTGTTTCGGCATCGCATTGAAACAGGAGAGGTTTTGCAAGTGAGTAAATGTCCATGACGGAATTTTACTTGAAAACGATAGGACTCAAAACTACGGGACTATAAAATTAACTACAGGGTATATGCAGAACGCTCATAAGGCCAAATTCTGCACAGGCATATTACTATGCGCTATTCTTTAAAATCAGGCAGCTAGAAATGTAATCCCAAAGAAAAGCGTGTTAAATCACTATTAGCAAAATTCGCATATTGTTCCCGTGCAGCTCTTACAAAGTATTGCTTATAGCTATAGTCGACAGATATCC
>JAZJZG010000132.1:17794-38581 GCA_040389995.1 Pseudomonadota bacterium
GGTCAGTCGTTGCTTATCTGTGGGTTTATAACGCCAAACAAAATGCGTAATACGTTGCTGCGTATCTAAACGGTCATCAAACACCTGAAAAAGCGACAATTCATTATGAGGAATAGCCCGTGTACCAACGCCGATAGTGATAGCGTCATTAGGATCAAAATTTAGATTATAGTAATTATGTAGATTTGTACGCCCGATGCCGACAATAGCAAATGTATCACCACCCACTTCTGTCGTTACTGAGCCACCAATAAAACCTCCACTCGCCAATTGTGCAGAAAATGTGGGCCTGACTATACCTAAATCTGGACTGTACTCATAACCTGTTCGAAACTGACGGAAGCCATTTCTATCACCATACTCACCAATCCAAGCAGTATGCACATCAACATTCGCACGCAGATTCACATCAACGGCATTATTATTATCTGAAGCTTGATAGTAAGAAGATGTAAGTTTGTACGTGATTTTGGCCGGCTCTGTGGCCTTAATATCTGCCGAATTATCAGTGGCATAGGCGTTATTCAAGCTGAACAAGCAAGGTAACAGATAAAGTGTGGATTTCATTATTGTTTGGATATTTATCACGAGCTCTAAAAGCACAACTTCTGCCAGAAATTCGCTTCAAGCATTATTAAAAAGTATATTTAATCATACTTAATACCCATAACTCTAATTACATGTGATTTTCAAACTGCCTGTTATCACGTCTATGGTGCCACATAAGGTAATGAGATGTCAGTCAGTGAATACTATTAGAGAGGAGAAAGTACCATAGCTACCAACGTTTTACTACAGAGCAGAAAGCTCTTGTGGGAGTGCTTTTTGCTGAAGTAATTTATTTGAATAATCTTGGATAACTGAGCAGGGCTAAATAGCCCTGCTCTTCATCTTTAGCCCAATTCTACCTGCACCAAATTATCGCTCAATGTTGGGCCGTGTCCCAAATTAATAAACGTATCCGAGCTAATCACGTTCACCGAGCCACCACCCCGGTTCTTACTCCGCCAATAACCTAAGCTCGCGACCACAACGCCGGGTAATGTATCATCCGTTACCCGTGCATCGCCATGAAACTCGCCACGGTCATTGAATACACGAATGAACCTGCCATCTTCAATCCCGCGCTCTGCCGCATCTTTAGGGTTTACCAAGACAAACTGCTCACCCTGCCCTTTGATTTTATGCGCCTCATTGGCATAGCATGAATTTAAAAAACCATGACTTTTCGGTGTGACTATATTCAACGGGTATTTTTTTGCCAATGCAGGATTGGTTTCAGGGCGTTCTTTACCTAATACATAGCTTGGTAATGGATCAACAAACTCGCCACCTTGAAACGCTGTATAACATTGTCTAAACGGCGGCGCTACAAAGTTACCACCTGCCGCCGCACTGGTTTTAAGTTCAACTTTACCTGAAGGCGTTGGAAAGTTACCCGCTTTATGTGGGCAGCGATCATCTGGCGTACCAACTTTTAGGTGCACATAGCCATCACGTTTAAAATCATCCATGGTGACACCTGCCAACGCGGGCGCATCCCAGTTAAGCGTATCTTCCACCATTTGCACATCTGAGCGCGTAAATTGTGGGTCGCTATCAAAGCCGAACAATTTGGCTAAACGACGAAAAATCTCAGCATTAGAAGCCGTTTCGCCTGGCGGGGCTATGGCTTTTTGATTATAGGTTAGATAAAAATGCCCCCATGACAATATCATGTCGTCCATCTCAGCGGCCATGGTAGCGGGCAAGATGATGTCTGAATAAGAGGCGGTGTCGGTAATAAAATGTTCAGCCGTGACTACAAACATATCTTCACGACTTAAGCCTTCTACAATCTTGTTTGACTCTGGCGCTTGACTGACAGGGTTCGCGTTATAGAACATCACCGATTTAATCGGTGTTTTAAGCCCGGTTTCACCTAATAGAACGGCGCCAAATTGAATAGCGCTCACCACTTGCGTACCCTCTTGAATATAGTCCGGGCGGCTCACTACATCAAACTTAATGGGGAATTCCCACAACGGCATTTGCATGACGCCACCACCTACTTTACGCCAAGCACCCGTCAGTGCCGGAATACAAAAGATAGCTCTTAGTGTCTGGCCACCCCCATAATGGCGCTCTACAGCAACACCTGGGCGTATCACTGCGGTTGGTGCAGTGGCGAACTCTTTAGCAAGCTTACGAATATCTGTCGCCGCGATACCAGTAATCGCCTCTGCCCATTCTGGTGTGCAGTCTTTGGCACGCTCTTTAAGCTCCTCATAACCCACCGTGTATTTTTCTACATAGTCGTGGTCGATTAAATTTTGCGCTATCAGTGTTTGAATCAATGCCATCGCTAGCGCGCCGTCGGTGCCGGGTTTAGGCATAATATGCCAATCGGCTTCTTTAGCGGTTTTTGATTTATAGGTATCAATCACTACCACTTTGGCGCCTTTTTTCTGCGCATCGTGAACGATATGCCAGTGATGCAGATTGGTTGAAACTGAATTACATCCCCAGATCACGATGTAATCTGAATGCTTAAAACTCTCAGGGTCTACGCCACCAGTCGGGCCATAAGTCATGAGCCATGCGGTAGATGAAGCTGAACCACAAAAGGTGCGCTCGGTCACCGTAGCACCTAGTTTATTAAAGAATGGATCGCCTACATTGAGGCCTTGCACGATGCCCTGATTGCCAAGATAACTGTACGGCATGATGGCTTGCGCGCCGTACTGATTGATGATGTCTGTCCAGCGCGTTTTGATGGTGTCTAGCGCTTCGTCCCAACTGATACGGGTATATTGACGCGTACCTTTAGGCCCAGTTCTTTTCAAGGGATACAGCACACGCTCAGGGTTGTAGTGATGAGCGTCGAAATCTTTGAGTTTTACGCATAAGCCGCCACGCGTCATGGGGTGATTATTATTACCTTTTACGCTGATAAGCTTTTCATCTTTCACCGTGTAAACCATAGAACAGGTATCAGGACAATCGTGCGGACAGCCACCATGAAAGGTTTTAATAGCATTATCTACTGGCGCGTTCATATAACACTCTCCTCAAAGATTTATACGGACTACTGAAGACTTAATTTTCTATAGGCTAAACTGCACTCTTACTCGTAAATTTATTTTTATACGCACTAATATATACCCACCTGTATAGCATTGCAATGGCATAATTATCATCTGAATAATTAGCAGTAAATTAAAACATGGCAAAAAATCAAACCTTACAACTACTAGGCGGCTTAACAGCCGTACAGTTTTTAGCTGAATATTGGCAAAAGAAACCTTTATTGATTAAAAATGCAATCCCCAATTTCGCCGGTTTTTTAAGCCCAGAGGAGCTTGCTGGCCTAGCTTGTGAGGATGACGTGCAGTCAAGAATTGTTCAGAAAAAAGGTGCAAAATGGCTACTCAAAAACGGCCCGTTTGATGATGCAGACTTTAGTAATCTACCTGACAAAGACTGGACATTACTGGTGCAAAGCGTGAACCATTATTTGCCAGAAGCAACCGCGCTGCTGCAACAGTTTGATTTCATCCCTCATGCCAGGCTTGATGATTTGATGGTGAGTTATGCGCCAGATGGCGGCGGTGTAGGGCCGCATTTTGATAGTTACGATGTGTTTTTGTTGCAAGGTCAAGGCCAGCGGCTATGGCGTATTAGTGAGCAAACTGATCTAAGCTTAGTAGACGGTGCACCTTTACGCATTTTGAAGAGTTTTGAAAAATCAGAAGAGTGGCTGCTAGAAGCTGGCGATATGCTTTATCTTCCGCCACAGATCGCACATTGGGGCATTGCTGTTTCAAATGGTAGCGAAGACTGCATGACCTACTCAATTGGCTTTCGCGCACCGAAAAATCAAGAGCTCGCCAGCGAGTTCTTAGGCTTTATGCAAGATAAACTAAACCAAGCAGATCCGCAGCAAACAGGCATCTATCAAGACGCTGATTTAACCTTACAAAACCATCCAGCCGAAATTGGCAGTGCGATGATTAGTAAGGTCAGTGCGGGTTTAAAAAAAATAGTCTGGTCAGATAGTGATGTCGCGCAGTTTTTAGGTGCCTATCTTTCCGAGCCTAAAGCGGATGTAGTGTTTAACACCAACAAAAAAATGGCGCTGCCTATTTTTGCTAAAAAGGTTGCAAAAAGCGGTATCGTGCTTGATTTAAAAAGCCAAATGTTATTCTCTGACAACACCTTTTTTATCAATGGCGAAAGTGTAACAATAGCCGGTGCCGCTGCAGAAACCCTCAAAGAGCTAGCAGATAAGCGTGCCATCCCGGCAATAGTGATTGAAGATGCCCCACTGCTGCAACTACTTTATGATTGGTATATCGCAGGTTATTTATCTTTTAACGTTGCTAGTGATAACGTTGCCAGTAAAATCTTTTGACTTGAATGACTATACAAGGTATTCAAAATAACATCATGAATAACGACTCAGCACTTCCCCAAAACCAAATCCTTGTTGGCGAGCGCCTGTATGCAGAAGCTATCAACGTTATTTTAGAGAATGCCCAGAATGAGCTGCTCATTTTTGATCAGGATTTAAGTCATGGTGATTTTGCCAGCACACAAAAATACGCATTGCTTCAACAATTTCTAAGCAGGAACGTAGTGAGTCGTTTAACGTTTATTTTGCAAAATGCTGCATCTTTTCACGAAAAATACCCGCGACTCTTTAATTTACTGGGTATATATGGCCACAAAATGGCCGTGTATGAAACTAACGATTCAGTCAAACATGCAAAAGACTGCTTTATATTGGCCGATGGAAAACATTATATCAAGCGTATTCATATCGATCAGGCACGCTTCAAATATGCGCTGAATGATGCAGACAGTGTAGAAATACTACACAGCAGATTCGAAGAGTTGCTTGAAGCAACCCAAGGAATGATTGCCGTGACAAAATTAGGCCTATGAAAAGCGTATTATTAAGGCTGCTGTTGGCATTGTGCTATGCGATATTTTCGTTGCAAGCCTTCGCTGCATCCGAGTTCAAAATCTTCACCTTGCAGCATCGATTTGCTGCGGACCTTTTACCGACCATTCAGCCCTTAGTTGGCAGTGAAGGTACCGCCACTGGTATGCAAAATCAGCTAATTGTTCGTACCAACTCGGAAAACATGGCAGAAATAGAACAAATCATTGCCAATTTAGATGTAGAACGCCAGAATTTTAAAATTACAGTCAGACACCAAAGTAACCTGCAAAATGCGCAGAATAACCTGACCATCAGTAGCCGTAAGAAATTTGGCGATGTGGAAATAAGCACCAACAATTATCCTAACAATACTCCAGATGGAATACAAATCAGCGCTGAGGATAATCAGGGGAGCGTAAGCAATAATAGCAATCAATTCATTAATGTCAGTGATGGCGCACAGGCATTTATTCGCGCGGGGCAATCCGTGCCATTTACACAAACGTGGTTGATACTGACGCGTAGATATATGAATGTGCAGCAATCCAACTTACAGCAAACCACAGAATTTAAAGAAATCACTACCGGATTCTCGGTGCGACCACGTAGTATTGGCAATCAGGTGGAATTGGAAATCACACCAAGGATCGCTGCTCTGAACCAACGTGGTTTTATTGATTTTGAAGAACTGATGACCGTGGTGCGCGTAAATCGCGGTGAATGGTTTGACCTAGGCGGCACAATGCAACAAAAAGACGATGTTAGCCATGCAATCCTTAGCAGACAAACTAGCAGCCAATCTCAGGACAACGCGCTTGTGATTCGTGTTGAATAAGAAAATTTGTGAGTTTTTTGCAGAAAACAGATATTTTTTCTCACTATCCCATGCACATTCTCGAAAAATACTGGTTTTTTTCTTAATTGCTGGTAAAATTTGCGCTACTCGGTATAGCAATTTAGGTAAAACTGGAACGTAAGTGTTATCTTAGCGCAGTTATCGAAAAAGCTTTTTTAACTAATAAACTCTAAGGAATTAAAATGACACGTTCTATCCTGCTTGCTGCATTATTGGCTCTTGCTATTACTGCTTGTGGTAAAAAAGAAGAAGCTGCTGCTCCTGTTGAAGCTGCTCCAGCTGCTGCTGCAGCTCCAATGGAAGCTGCTCCTGCTGATGCAGCTAAACCTGCTGACGCAGCACCTGCAGCTGACGCTGCTGCTCCAGCTCCAGAAGCTGCACCTGCAGCGGCTCCAGAAGCTGCTAAGTAATTTCTAGCATCTAGTCAGAAACAAAAAAGCCGGCTAATAGTCGGCTATTTTGTTTTTATGTCATTCAACTTACTCCGTTAATAACGACACTAAAAATTATGCGCCGAAAATTATGCGCTAATTGCCCGCCAATCAAAGCCTAGCAACTGATCTGCAATACCAATCCAAGCTAATTCACAGCCTAATACTTTTGCTAATGCCGACTGCGCCAGGTGCGGTGTATTATTTTTAGCACTTAAATGAGCGGCCACTATATGCTGCAACTTGCTGTTATCTAACTTGGCCAATAAATTGGCGGACTCCAGATTTTCTAAGTGGCCTAAATTTCCACCTACCCGCTTTTTTAATGCCCAGCTATATGGCCCTGCCTGCAGCATGCTGGCATCGTGATTACATTCCAGCATCAAGGCATTACATCCACTTAATCGTGTTTCAATATGCGGCGTTATACAGCCCACATCGGTCAATACACCTAGCGTATGGTTCCCATCAGAAAACACACATTGAATAGGCTCACGTGCATCATGCGGTACTGGATACGGCTGCACTTGTATATCATGAATAGAAAATTCACTGTGGCTATCTATCACATTCAACTGCAAATCGTGTTGATTGGGTATATAGCGTGTAACCATTTTAAGTGTGCCATAGGTCAGCCACACCGGTATTTTGTATTTAGCGGCAAATTTAAAGGCGCCACCGGCATGGTCATCATGCTCGTGCGTAATAACGATGCCGGCTAAATCACTAGGCGCTAGGTTTAACCGCGCTAATCTTAATGTAGTTTCTTTAACACTAAACCCACAATCTAGCATCAATCTAGTTTGGTTTACTTCTACCACTAGCGCATTGCCAGCACTGCCGCTACCAAGCGAGGCAAAACGCATAGTGTGTATTTACGCCCTATCCTACTGCGATTATTTTAACTGCTCATACATTAACGCCACAATACGATTTGCCGTAGTGGTATGCACACGAGCACCATCTTTATCGACTACCGTCACCGAAGCATTGTCTTTATCGCCATTAGCCACTTTAATGCGATATTGTTTTTCTGGATTAACCTTTTGTTTATCGTCGGTACCCCAGAATTTTAGTTTTTCCACCATGCTTTTTTCTTCTTTAGGTGCGGCTTCCGCTTCTTTTTTGTCGTCATTCCCCCAGAATTTCAAACTTTCAAATAAGCCTTTCTTTTTCTGCGGCGCATCGTCAATGTCTACATCAGCATAACGCACAAAAAACACCCCATTGGTACGATCTTTATCCTCAATCACAAAACCAACTCGATCAAGTGCCAAGCCTACACGGCGCCATGCGCGGTCAAATGGATCATTCAACATCAAGGTTGCACTGCCGTCCGCCTCTTTTACCACTTCAGCACGTTTTAACACGACTGCTTCAGCCATAATCGACTTAGCACGCTGCTCTTCAATACCCAGTTTAACCATTAAACGACGTAACAATTCCGCATCCAGCTCGGCATCTCTAGCATCTTCTGTAACCGCTGTTTTTGGGCCAGCTTTATAGCCCGTGTCGATTTCACCTAGCTGTGTCTGCACTCGGTTCTTACCATCAT
Source organism: Pseudomonadota bacterium (assembly GCA_040389995.1). GTDB lineage: Bacteria > Pseudomonadota > Gammaproteobacteria > Burkholderiales > Methylophilaceae > Methylotenera. The sequence goes on from JAZJZG010000132.1 coordinate 25,564, forward strand.
CTGGCGCACCATTCACTGAGCGATGCGTCATATAAATTTCAGTTGTGTTTGGCTCATTGCCACGGTCTAAACGAGTTTTAAACTTCTTCTTATCCGCAAAGCCGGATAATTTATCTAACCATTTATCAAATTTTTTGCCAAAATTGCCTGACTCATCTTTTTTAATCGTGTCAGAGTCAATCCACTCGGTTTCCATTACGCCCAATTGCGCATTCTCTACGCGTACTGCAAACCCCTGGTCTATCCAGAACTCACGGATTACTGGCCATACTTTCTCTGCCGGCGCATTCACTACTAACCAACGTTGTGCACCCGCTTTTTCCAGCCTCACACCTTCAGGTGAAGTGAGTACTTTTTCTACGCCAGCGTCTTGACCTTCTTGCGCCTGGCTGTAGCTAGAATAGCTGGTGCTACCAGGTATGGAGTACGCATCACTGGTTGGATTTGCTGTTAAATCGGGAGGTACTTCCAATGGCCGTGAGCGAGCAGCACCTTTGTAATCTGGAGCATTATCAATAAAAGGAATGGAATCGCAACCCGCTAAACTGGCGATTAAAAGCAAATAGACACCAGCATGCTTCATGCTGGTAGAGTTAATAGTACTTGTTTTGACGTTCACTTGTTTCATTCAGACCTCTTTGTAAAATTCTTTATAAAACCTTACTTACTCAATATTGAAAGATGACTTATAAAATATTAGCGGGTTTGCAGGCGCTGCGCAAAACGTCGTAATGTTGCGCTGACAAACCGACCATAGGCAATCTGATGCCGGTTCTAATTAAACCCATTTGTGCTAATACCCATTTCACAGGAATCGGGTTAGCTTCAATAAACAACTTTTGATGTAGCTGAAAAAGTTTTGCATTAATTTCACGCGCAGCTATGGCATCACCTGCCGTTGCGGCCACATACATTTCATGCATTAATTTCGGCGCAACGTTAGCTGTAACAGAAATCACGCCTGTGCCGCCCAATAACATCAACGACATTGCGGTGGCGTCATCTCCACTTAACACCGCAAAATCTTTAGGTGCGCGCAGGATTAGATCCGTACCACGCTCTATACCACCGGTCGCATCTTTAATACCCACAATGTTTGGATGTGCCGCTAAGCGTATGGTTGTGTCGTTAGTAATGTCGCAACCGGTACGTCCAGGCACATTGTAGAGTATCTGTGGAATATTGACGGCATCAGCAATGGCCTTAAAGTGCTGATAGAGGCCTTCTTGGGTGGGCTTATTATAGTATGGCGCCACTAACAAACAAGCATCTACGCCCAGCTCTTTAGCTTTTTGCGTGAGCTCCATCGCTTCTTTGGTAGAGTTAGCGCCAGTGCCGGCAATGACTGGCACACGCCCATTCACCTGGCTGACCGCTGTTTTAATTAACAAGCAATGCTCATCAAAATCTACAGTCGGCGATTCACCAGTAGTACCAACGATGACAATACCGTCAGTGCCTTGTGCTATGTGAAAATCTATCAGCGCGTTTAAAGACGGGATATCTAAACGGCCATCTTCAAACATTGGCGTCACTATTGCAACCAAACTACCTTTAGTTACTGAACTACCTTGCAACATACACAAACCTAAAGTATTCATAATCTTACATTTTAACTGAAAGCTTACGAAATAAACACTGCACACATGTAAACTTGAATATGGTTATCAACCAATGCACAGCATTGACATCTGTTTTAGGTGAAAGATTCAATCGCCTATGCTTTTAATTCAAGCAAAAACTACGCTCCATAGCGCGCGTCTTAACCAATGAGGTGCTAGTAAGCGGCTTGATTATATTGCTTCAGCAATAAGCAAACACGGTATAATTTAAGCGATTAATATAAGATTCCAGACGAAAATTAAACTGCAATCTTGAATCAATTTTTTAAAAATTATATTGGGCATAGATGTCAATATGGCTTTTAGTTTTCATCATTACATCATGATTTTAATTGGCACGGTGTTCGTGAATAACATCGTACTGGTTAAAATTCTGGGCTTATGCCCATTCATGGGCGTTTCTAAAAAATTAGAAGCCTCTATTGGCATGGCTGGCGCTACCGCCTTTGTATTGAGCGTAGGCTCAATGACCAGTTGGGGTATCAATCATTATTTGCTCGAATCTAATGGCTTGCAGTATTTACGCACCTTGTCATTCATCGTAATTATCGCAGGGGTGGTGCAGTTTACCGAAAAGGTCATGGAAAAGAATTTTCCACCGCTGTATCAGGTATTAGGTATTTTTCTACCGCTGATTACCACTAATTGTGCAGTACTGGGCATTCCTTTATTGAATGCACAAGCTAGCCACAGCTTTATGGAGTCTTTATTTTTTGGTATGGGCGGGGCAATCGGGTTTTCACTCGTGCTCATTTTATTCGCATCAATGCGTGAGCGCTTAGAAGCGGCTGATGTTCCGGTAGTGCTTAGAGGTTCGGCGATTGCCATGGTAACGGCGGCACTGATGAGCCTGGCATTTATGGGCTTCGCTGGTTTAGACAAGTATTAGATATGAGCAAGTTTTAATTCCAAGTTATGTTCACCGCCCTTTATATCATGCTGGGTTTAGCCCTATTACTCGGTGTATTACTGGGTGTTTCTGCTTTATTACTCAAAGTTGAAGGCGATCCACTCGTCGCACGTATTGACGCTATTTTGCCGCAAACACAATGTGGGCAATGTGGATATCCTGGCTGCAAACCTTATGCTACTGCCATTGCCAACGGCGACGCCGATATCAATCAATGCCCGCCAGGGGGCGATGCGGGCGCACATGCTCTGGCAGACCTAATGGGTGTGGAATATAAACCGCTCAATGCCGAACACGGCCTACCCAAACCAAAATCTGTTGCTTTTATTGATGAAACAACCTGCATAGGCTGCACATTGTGCATACAGGCATGTCCTGTAGATGCCATCTTAGGTGCAGCAAAACATATGCACACCATCATTGCCTCTGAGTGTACTGGCTGCGAATTATGCCTGGCACCATGCCCTGTGGACTGCATTAGCATGTTAGCTGTGGCTGAAACACCGGATAACTGGAAGTGGAAATACCCGGTATTTCCCATTAAAGTAGTGCCATTACATTCACCCACCTCAGCAACATGAACGCGATTGTCAATTTTACAAATAAGCTATTGAATAACCGCTTTGGCAATAATAAGTCGCTCAACAATAAGCTAACGGATATCTTCAAATTCAACGGCGGCGTACACCCGCCTGAACACAAAGTCGAATCAACCACACTGCCTATCACCAGACTGGCTATTCCTGAAAAATTAACACTGCCACTGCGCCAGCACGTGGGCAACTTGCCAAAAGTTAAGGTGCAGGTGGGTGATTATGTGCTTAAAGGTCAAATCCTGGCAGAAGCAGAAGGCACGGTATCTGCAGCCATTCATGCACCGACTTCTGGCACCATCGCTGCCATAGCCGAGCAAACTATCCCGCACCCTTCCGGCTTGCCTGACATGTGCATTACGCTGCTACCGGACGGTAAAGATACTTGGACGGGATTAAAGCCAATCGATTGGCGTAACACGCCGAAAAAAGACCTGGTGGCTAGCCTGCGCGCATCAGGTATCGTCGGCTTGGGTGGGGCAACATTTCCTACCCAGGTCAAACTGCGTGCAGATGGTAAATCTGGCGTACATACCTTAGTGATTAACGCTGCTGAGTGCGAACCTTATATTAGTTGCGACGATATGCTCATGCGCGAACGTGCCGGTGAGATTGTCAAAGGCATCGCGATTGCTCAGTATTTACTCGGTGCAGAAACATGCATCATTGGCATAGAAGACAATAAGCCAGAAGCTGCCAGCAGTATGGCTAACGCCTGTATTGATCATGCAGGCATGCTGGTAAAAGTCGTACCTACACTTTACCCAAGCGGCGACGCGCGACGCTTAGTGCATCTATTGCTAGGCACCGAAATCCCAAGCGATAAACGTTCAACCGACGTTGGCTTACAGGTATTTAACGTCGCTACGGTGCTGGCACTTTATCGTTATTTTGAGTTTGGCGAGCCATCTATCAACCGCATCGTGACCATGACCGGCAGCGTAAAAACACCGCAAAATTTCGAAGTGCTGTTCGGTACGCCATTACAATCGCTAATAGCAGCGGCAGGTGGCATCAAACCAGAGGTTAGCCATTTTATAATGGGGGGGCCGATGATGGGATTTGATTTACCGAATGCAGGATTCCCCAATGTTGACATCCCTATTACCAAAGCGGCTAATTGCATCATTGCCGCAGCGCCACGGCAATTTGCAGCACCGCCGCCCGCCATGCCGTGTATACGTTGCGCACGCTGTGCAGATGCTTGCCCAGTGAGCCTGCAACCCCAGGAGCTTTACTGGTTTGCAAAATCTGACAATTTTGAGAAAGTGCGTGATTACAATTTATTTGATTGTATAGAATGTGGCTGCTGCACTTACGTGTGCCCGAGTAACATTCCGTTGGTGCAATATTACCGCTACGCAAAAAGTGAGATTATTGCAATCGATAGAGCCAAAGAAGCGGCGAATATGGCACGTGAACGTAATGATTTCCGAATCGCCCGCGTTGAACGCGAAAAACTGGAACGCGCACAAAAACATGCAGAACGCGCGCAAGCTGGCAAGGCTGAAATAAACAATGATGTTAACGCCGAAGCACCTACGGACAAACAAGCCGTCATTGCTGCGGCGATTGCACGTGCCAAGGCACAAAAACTGGCAGCGTCCGGGATGACAGGAACATCTACAGAAAAGACCATTATGCCTGCAACACCAGCAACAGTAATGGCCAACCAAACGGAAACGCTAAATAATGAAACTGCCAAACCAGATAAGCAAGCACTGATTGCGGCCGCTCTTGAACGGGCAAAAGCCCAGAAATTAGCCGCGGCACAAGCGGGTATTGCCCCAAAAAACACTGAAAATGTGAGTGCATTCGTGCAAGCTGAAATAAATAAGATTGATGCGATTCGTGAAAAAGCACAGCAAGCTACAGCCACGTCAAAAACATCATCATAAAAATATTGCTTAGGATACCTATTTGAATCGCTCACCATACATTACAGACGCCCCGACCATAAGCACCATCATGCTCAAAGTGTTACTGGCGTTAGTGCCTGGTATTATTGCTTATGTGTGGATTTATGGCGGCGGTATTTTAGTCTCACTGTCGCTTGCCACTGTCACCGCTTTAGCTGCTGAAGCTGCGTTGCTTAAAATCCGTCAACGGCCTATTCAGCCATTCCTCATGGATATGAGTGCGGTAGTTACCGCATGGTTGCTGGCATTAGCGTTGCCGCCATTAGCCCCATGGTGGATAGTGATTGTCGGCACCTTCTTCGCGATTGTGATTGCCAAGCAACTTTACGGCGGCTTGGGCTACAACCCCTTTAACCCAGCCATGGTCGGCTATGCGGTGCTACTCATTTCGTTTCCGCTGATTATGACCAAATGGCCGGCACCATTATTACTGGCACAACACCCACTAAGCTTCATGGAGCAACTGCATTTTATCTCTAGCAGCGTACTGCCTGCTGAAGTGAAGCTAGACGCCATTACATCAGCCACACCGCTTGATTATTTAAAAACACAACTGACGTTAAAACACGAAGTAGCCAGCATTACCCAAGCACCTATATTCGGCACATTTGCTGCAAAAGGCGGCGAGGTAGTGACTGGTGCGTATTTGCTAGGCGGCTTGTATTTACTGCAGCAACGCATTATTAGCTGGCATTTACCCGTGGCATTTTTAGCAGCGCTGGCATTTATTGCGTGCAGCTTTTACTTGATAGATCCGGCACACTTTGCCAACCCACTATTTCATTTAATGAGCGGCGCATCCATGTTATGTGCGTTCTTTATCATTACCGACCCGGTAAGTGGGCCTACCACGCCACACGGGAAACTTTACTTTGCGGCTGGTGTGGCGGTACTGACTTACTTAATTCGCGTATACGGCGGCTACCCGGATGGCGTGGCGTTTGCCGTATTGCTGATGAATATGTGCGTACCGCTGATTGATGCGCTTACACAGCCGCGCGTTTTTGGTCATAAGTAGAATAATTAGCAAATCATGCCAGATAATGTCTTTAAACATACGTTAAAAACCACGATTACCATGATTGCTTTTGCATTCGTAGGCACGGCATTACTCGCTTATATATTTGGCATCACCCGTACTCCCATAGAAGCGAGTGAAAGGGAAGCGCGTTTAGCCCTGTTTAAACAAATCTTACCTGAAAGTGCACACGACAACGACTTGCTAAAAGATACGATACAAATTGCACCTAGCGCCTTGCTAGGGAATACTTTACCAAGTGAAGCTAACGTGGCTAAACTCAATAATAAAGCTGCCGGCGTGATATTAGAAGCCATTGCCCATGATGGTTACAGTGGCGACATTAAGCTGCTTATCGCAATTCATGCTGATGGTTCGATTAGTGGTGTACGTGTGCTCGCACACAAAGAAACGCCTGGCCTGGGCGATTATATCGACATCTTGCATAGCAATTGGATTAAGCTGTTTAATGGTGAATCTTTAAGCAAAACGGCTGCCAAACCTCTAGCTGAGAGCGAATGGCAGGTGAAGAAAGATGGTGGCAAATTCGATTACATGGTGGGCGCGACCATTACCCCGCGTGCAGTGGTAAAGGCCGTCTATAAAGCACTACAGTTTTTTGAGGCTAACAAACAAGCGCTATTTGCGCCATCAACAAAAATACTTAATACTTTGCCGGCGGCTAAAAGCGTATAAGGGTTTATATGAGCAATATTTACAAAGAAATTACCATGAATGGGCTATGGAGGCAAAACTCAGGCGTGGTGCAATTATTAGGCTTATGCCCCACCCTAGCCGTGACGACCAATGCTGTGAATGGCTTGAGCTTAGGCATAGCGACGGCGCTGGTGATGGCCGCCTCTAACGGTGCAGTATCACCAGTGCGTAAACTGGTACCGAGTGAGATTCGGGTACCCGTGTTTATCCTGGTAATTGCGACCTTGGTTACGGTCATTGATATGTCCATCAATGCATTCGCCCAGCCACTGCATAAAGTGCTGGGGATTTTTATTCCGCTCATTGTAGTCAATTGCATCGTGCTCGCGCGCGTGGAGTCTTTTGCTGCCAAAAACACGCCTGTGCCCTCAATGCTGGATGGTTTTATGATGGGTTCAGGCTTAGCGTTGGTGTTAGGCTTACTGGGTGCTATGCGTGAGCTAGTCGGCAAAGGTACACTGTTCTCCGGGCTGGATTTAGTTTTCGGCGCAGCAGCTAAGCCGTTTATGTTGACAGTGATTCCTGATTATCATGGCTTTTTACTGGCCGTGTTACCACCCGGGGCTTTTTTAGGCTTAGGTACTTTAATCGCAATCCGCAATTGGATTGAAATTAGAAAAATCGCCAAAACTAATTCGCCATCATCCCCACAACTCGAACCAGTGCCTAGTCACTAACGCTGGGCTGTCTATGAATGCTGAAAAACGCCTTGAAATTTACCAGCGCCTTAGTGTGGCCATTCCAAATCCATCAACGGAGCTCAAACATAACAGTACGTTTGAGCTTTTGATTGCAGTCATTTTATCGGCACAAGCCACCGATAAAGGTGTGAATCTCGCTACCGATAAACTGTATGCCGTTGCCAACACACCAGAAACCATACTAGCGCTAGGTCTACATGGTTTGGAGAGCTACATTAAAACCATAGGTCTGTATCACGCCAAAGCTAAAAATGTGCTCGCTACTTGCCAAATGTTGATCACGCAGCATAATTCACAAGTACCGAATACGCGTGCCGCGCTAGAGGCCTTACCAGGCGTAGGTCGTAAAACGGCCAATGTGATTTTGAACACCGCATTCGGTGAGCCAACAATTGCAGTAGATACCCATTTATTCAGGCTAGGCAATCGCATTAAACTAGCTACCGGTAAGACAGTACTAGAAGTTGAAAAGAAATATATGAAAACCATACCCGCAGAATTCATGCATGATGCACATCATTTACTGATTTTACATGGCCGTTACACCTGCACTGCCCGTAAACCCAAATGTGCCGAATGTTGCATTGAAGACTTGTGTGAATATGATGCCAAAGAATACTAGCCTCACATACAACCCTTGAATGCCTAAATTGAAAGAACGACCATGAAAGTCGCAACCAGTATAGCGCTTGGCCTTGAAGCTACACCAGCATTGGCGGCACAAGCTGTGTCACAAGCCATGCAAAAAGCCAATATCACTACAGCAAATAGTGTATTGCTGCTGCTTACTTCGGAATTTGCCAGTGATCCACAGGCGGCAATCAAAGCGGCAGCAAAAGCGGCTAACTGTACCCAGGTGATGGGCTGCTCGGCCACGGGTATCTTTACTGAAGAAGACTGGGTACTTGATACCCCAGCCGCCGCGGCTATGGTATTTGGCGACGATGTGAGCTTACAACTGGCAAAATTCAATCACTCACGGCAACCATTACTCACACTCACTGCACCCAATGCCATCAATAGTACATGGCTGAATGATGGCAACACACGACTGGGCGGTGTTTCTGGCGATGCTATCGGGCAAGGGCCATTTTCCGTGTGGCAGAATGCCAAAGGTGATGTAACCGGCTATGTGGATGCTTTTTTTACCAACGTTAAAGTTGCAACTAAAGCCTCACATGGTTTAAGACTATTAACCAGGCCAAAGAAAATCCAGCAGGTAAATGGCTATGATGTCATGATGCTGGATAACAAAGCCCCTATTACCGCATTGAATAAAGCCTGGAAAGCGCATAGCAAAAATGATGAGCATATTCCGTTGCACCTGATAGTCGCGGCTTATGCCAATAATGCTGCCATCATCGATACTGGTGAATATAATCAAACACATGTGATTAGCTATGATGAAGAAAATGGTAGTATCACGCTAGCCCAGCCCTTAAAATCCGGACAGTATTTAAGTTGGGGATTCCGTGATAAAACGCTGGCTGAAGAAGAGTTAATCACCGTTTCACATCAATTAGTGCAAGAGCTAGACTTAAATCCAGCAAATGGCCTGCCTGATTTTGGCTTACTATTTTCCTGTCTAGGTCGTGGCCCTTACCTTTATGGCGGCATAGATCTTGACCTGAAGGTTTTAACCCAACAATTTCCGAATATGCCATTATTAGGTTTTTATGGAAACGGTGAAATTGCTTCGATTGGCGGAATCAATCAGCTACTACCTTATTCTGCTGTATTAAGTTTATTTGCCGCCCAGCAAACAGCATAATCCAATAGCTATCAAATCAACATAAAGTTTATACCATTCATGAGCCTATATAACCCAAGCCGCGACCAAGCCCGGCAATTCTTATTCGATGCCTGGGCAAAATTCAAAGCACAGACGCCCCTGACAGATTTAGAGAAAATCGCTGTAGAAGTGATACAAATGCATCCTGAATATCATGCCGTGCTAGATTCACCCGAGCGCTACATGAGCCAGCAATATTTTCCTGAAATGGGCGAAACCAATCCATTCTTACATTTAAGTTTGCATATCTCAGTGATTGAACAAATTAGCATCAACCAGCCTATAGGCATTAGGCAAGTTTATGATAAATTACTGCAACAATATAATGATAAGCACCAAGCACAGAACGACTTACTGGAATGCCTTGCCGAAACGATCTGGCAGGCACAGCGCAATAATATGCCGCTAGATAGTGAGAACTATCTAAATTTATTAAAAAAGAAATTGGTTTAAATACAAACTGGGCAAATGCAATGTCGCAAAATATAAACGATTGGCTCAATGAGCATGGTGATTACCTATATCGCTTTGCATTAGCCAGACTGCGCGACCCGCATCAAGCGGAAGATGCTGTACAGGAGACCTTGCTAGCCGCCATTAAGAACAATAGTTTTGAAGGCGAATCTTCGGCACGTACTTGGCTTACAGGCATACTTAAACATAAGATTATCGACCTGCAACGTAAACAAATCCGCGAACAGCCATTGTCTGATCTAATCGATTTGGACGCTTCGGATACCAGCATGGATGATTTTTTCGATAAATCTGGCCATTGGATAGATAGACCACAAGAGTGGGATATGCCGGACAGCGCACTTGAACAAAAGCAATTTTTAGATATCTTGAGCGAATGTATGGAAAAATTACCGGCTAAATTAAAAGCTATTTTTATGATGCGTGACGTGCATGAGTTTGAAAATGAACACATTTGTAAGGAACTGGCTATTACAGCGACCAATGCTTGGGTCATGTTATATAGAGCCCGCATGGGGCTAAGGAAATGTCTGGAAATGAACTGGGTAACAGGATAAGGAAATGTATGCTTACATGTAAGCAAGCTAGCCAGCTCATTTCACAATCTTTAGATCGCCCATTACCACTGTCCAGTCGCCTGCAACTGCGATTACACCTTTTCATTTGTGATGCGTGCACTCGATTTAAACAGCAATTGCATCAACTCCGCAATGTGGTAAAACGCGCTACGACACACACCGAGAACGATAGTGCTATACGGCTCTCTAAAGAGGCTAAAGATAGAATCAGCAATGCTGTTGACTCTGAAAACGATTAACCCTTATATAAATGATAATATAGTATTTTTCATGCTATTTAGCTGGTAATTATTTAGAAAGGATTTTTACAGTGAACAAAACGCAAAAAAACATCGCACTTACTCTCGGTAGTGCATTCGTATTCTCAGTCGCAACAACGACAGTAAGCGCGGAAGTTAACCCATTTTCAGTTAAATCATTGTCATCAGGTTACCAAGTCGCCGATGCTGATGTAAAGATGAAAGACGGTAAATGCAGTGCAGGTAAATGCGGTGCTAACAAAAAAATGGCGAAAGAAAAAATTGCCGCAGAAAAAGCTAAAGAAGGTTCTTGTAGCGCTGAAAAAATGAAAAATGGTTCATGCAGTGCCAAGATGAAGAAAGAAGCTGAAGAAAAGCTGAACGAAAACCCAGCTAAATAAAGTGCATGACTGATTTGGCTAGGCTGTAATTTAGACTTTTAGTATGACTACATTGAGCCTGGCCAAATCTAGAATCAACGGCGCAGGTCTGGGATTAAAACGTGAGTTGATACCGCAAATCCAGGCTGCTTTTGGTAAAGACTACATTGCTAATATCAATTTTGTAGAAATCGCACCAGAAAACTGGATAGGCGCTGGTGGTAAAGCCGCGCAACAACTTGACTGGTTCGCTGAGCGTTTTCCCATTAGCTGTCATGGTTTGTGTTTATCGCTTGGCGGCTTAAGCCCCATCAATGAAGTGTTTTTACAGCAGGTGAAACAATTCCTGCATCAGTACAATATTCCGCTTTATACCGAACATCTAAGCTACGCCACCGATGGCTATCATGGCCAGCATGGCTATCTATATGATTTATTGCCGATTCCGTTTACAGAGGAGGCGATTCACTATGTGGCAAAACGTATACGCCAGACACAGGATATTTTAGGGCAACGCATAGCTATAGAAAATACTTCCTTTTATGTAGCTGCCCCTATCTCAACGATGGATGAACTCACATTTCTTAATGCCGTACTCAGTGAAGCTGATTGTTTGTTACACCTAGATATCAACAACATTTACGTAAACAGCATCAATTTTTGTTTTGACGCACACGCCTTTTTACGTGGCATTGCTGGCGAGCGCATCGTATATGGCCACGTGGCAGGGCACTATCAAAAAACAGTGGATTTATTGATAGATACCCACGGTGCAGATGTAATTGATCCGGTTTGGGAGTTATTGGAAGCGGCATACCAATTATTCGGCAAATTTCCAACACTACTGGAGCGTGACAATAATATACCGCCACTGGAGATTTTGATGGCTGAAGTAGACCGGATTGCTACATTGCAAATGTCCACATGAAAACGCCACCCACCGAATCATTAGCCAGTGATAGACACCTCACCATAAAACCTATGAATGAAAACTTACCCAGCTTTCAGCGTTACCAACTGGCTTTTAGCGCACATATTCGCGACCCTGTACACCAGCCACGACCACAACATGTGCCGGCCAGACGCATGGCAGTGTACAAAGAAATCGTATTGAACAATCTGCTTGAAGCTATTTCAGCCTGCTTCCCGGTCGCACAAAAAACATTGGGGAAACGTGCCTGGCTCAAGTTAGTTCGTAGCTTTTTATGCGACCATTCCGCGAATACGCCGATTTTTCGTGAGATTCCTGAGGAGTTTCTAGCCTATCTGCATACCCTGAATGACATACCGCCCTATTTGGCGAGTTTATGTCATTACGAGTGGATGGAGTTGTTTGTTGCCTCTAGCATGACCTCTACAGATGCGACTATCCGCAAGATTACTGCTACGGATGATTTACTTGAGTATCAAATTGTATTTGTAGCTACGATGCAGATACTCAGCTACAACTACGCAGTACAAAAAATCTCACCACGATATAAACCCTCAGAGCAAGTAAGTACGCAACTGCTGATGTATCGTGATGCTGAGTTTATCGTGCGATTTGTGGAATTAAATTCTGTGACCTACAGGCTTATTGAATTATTACAACAGGCACCAACCACTGGCAGGCAAGCGCTCACAACCATTGCGGATGAACTAGCGCATCCAGAACCTGAAACAGTAGTGCAATTTGGTCTGGGGGTTTTACAAGACCTAAAAACACAAGGCATTATTATCGGCGTGACTGCTAATTAGTCAATGTAAACAACAACTACAAACTAATCATCAAAATTTACTAACTGTAATTCTCGCTCTGATATTGTCGATAACAAGCTTTGCTGATCGGCTTGGTTCATATCCCACCAGCCTTTAATTTCATCAACAGTGCGATAACAACCTTGGCAAAAACCATTTAAATCATCGATTGCACAGACACCGATACAAGGTGATTTAACTTCCTCTTGCGAATTATTTAACATATTTGCATCACTCGACATACTTAAACAACCTTTTTTACATTAAATTTATATTAGCTTAACGCACCATGACAGTGTTTGTATTTCTTGCCTGAACCGCATGGGCAAGGATCATTA
>JAZJZG010000132.1:38591-46079 GCA_040389995.1 Pseudomonadota bacterium
CATTACGGCTTACTTTAACGCCAGAGCGTACCACAGGCGTGCTTGTTAGCGTTTCCTGCTCCACTTCAGCAACGGGTGCTGCCAGGGCTTCCTCATAGTTGGCATGCTGATATTGTACGTTTTCCACACCAGTTGGTTTTTCAACTGCTTCAACATCGGCCTCTGTTTTCACCTGCACCAGCATGGTAACTTTGGTCACCTCGGTTTTTACCGTGTTCAGCAGACTTTCGAACAGCTCAAACGCCTCACGTTTATATTCCTGCTTAGGGTTTTTTTGCGCATAAGAGCGCAAATGTATGCCCTGACGCAAATGGTCTAATGCCGCCAGATGCTCACGCCAGTGATTGTCTAAGCTTTGTAGCATCACAGAGCGCTCAAACTGACGCATGATATCTGGGCTCGCTTGCAACTCTTTGTCGTTATAAGCACTATCAGCCGCTTCTACGATGCGCTCGCGCAAGGTTTCTTCATGGAGGTCCGGATTATCTTCCAGCATTTTTTGTAATGGGATTTCCAGGCCAGCTTCAGATTTCAGTTCTGATTCTAAACTGGGTACATCCCATAACTCTTCCACACTATCAGGTGGGATATACGTAGCTATCATCGTCACTAGCACATCATCACGCATGGCTTTAATGGTTTCAGCAACATCGCCTGCTTCTAACAACTCATTACGTTGTTCGTAAATCACTTTACGCTGATCGTTGGCAACATCATCATATTCAAGTAATTGCTTACGAATATCAAAGTTACGGCCTTCCACTTTGCGCTGGGCATTTTCGATGGCACGGGTGACCCACGGGTGCTCAATCGCTTCACCATCCGGCATTTTAAGTTTTTCCATAATCGCTGAAACGCGATCAGAAGCAAAAATACGTAATAATTGATCTTCTAATGACAGATAAAAGCGGCTTGAACCCGCATCGCCTTGACGACCTGAACGACCGCGCAATTGATTATCTACACGGCGTGATTCATGACGCTCGGTACCGATAATATGTAAACCACCAGCAGCAAGCACGCTATCATGCGTGACTTTCCAGTCAGCTTTAATTTTATCAATACGAGATTTTTTCTCTGCTTCGCTGAGCGTTTCATCGGCATGCACCAATGCGATATCTGGCTCAGGATTACCACCCAGCACAATATCGGTACCACGACCCGCCATATTGGTAGCAATAGTAATCACGCCCGGTTGACCCGCCTGCACAATAATATGCGCTTCACGCTCATGCTGCTTGGCATTCAATACTTGGTGCTCTAGTTTTGCTTCGTCTAATAACTTGGAAATCAATTCTGAGTTTTCAATCGATGTTGTACCAACCAACACTGGCTGACCGCGCAATTGGCATTCTTTAATATCTAGAATAACCGCTTCATACTTCTCGCGTGCAGTACGGTAGACTTTATCCATATTGTCTTTACGCTGCATAGGACGATGCGTAGGGATGACAACAGTTTCCAGATTGTAAATCTGGTTAAACTCATAAGCTTCAGTATCCGCCGTACCGGTCATGCCAGAAAGCTTGGTATACATGCGGAAGAAGTTTTGGAAGGTAATGGAAGCCAGCGTTTGATTTTCCTTCTGAATCTCAACGCCTTCTTTAGCTTCAACCGCTTGATGCAAACCATCAGACCAACGGCGACCCGCCATCATACGGCCGGTGAATTCATCAACAATAGTGATTTCACCATTACGTACTACATAATGCTGGTCTCTATGGTAAAGGTTGCGTGCGCGTAACGAAGCATACAGATGATGCACTAAGGTGATGTTCGCCGCATCATATAAACTGGAACCTTCAGGCAGCAAACCAGCTTCGGTCAGCAGGTTCTCGGAATGCTCATGCCCGTGCTCGGACATCACGACATTTTGACCTTTTTCATCGACCCAGAAGTCGCCGACGCCTTCTTCCGTAGCCTGTGGCACTAGCTCTGCAGCAACAGCGTTAATACGGTTGTACAGCGCCACGCTATCATCCGCCTGGCCTGAAATAATGAGTGGCGTACGCGCCTCATCAATTAAAATCGAATCCACTTCATCAATCAGTGCATAGTTTAAACCGCGCTGCACGCGCTCTTCTGCACTATAGACCATGTTATCGCGCAGGTAATCAAAGCCGTATTCGTTATTGGTACCGTAAGTAATATCAGCCGCATATGCAACCCGTTTAGCTTCGGTCGGCATTTGCGATAGGTTGATACCAATAGTCAAACCTAAAAACTGGTAAAGACGCCCCATCCACTCTGCATCGCGTTTCGCCAGATAATCATTCACGGTAATCACATGAACACCCTTACCACTCAAGGCATTCAAATAAGCCGGCAACGTGGCCACCAAAGTTTTACCTTCACCAGTACGCATTTCAGCGATTTTCCCGGCATTCAGCACCATGCCGCCTATCATCTGCACGTCAAAGTGACGCATACCCAGTGCACGGTGACTACCTTCACGGACTACGGCAAAAGCTTCTGGCAACAACTCATCTAAAGTTTCACCATTGATGTAGCGTTGTTTAAATTCTGCAGTCTTGGCTCTAAGTGCTTCATCACTCAAGGCCTGCATGGCAGGCTCTAGCGCGTTGATCTGATGTACTTTCTGTGCGTATTGTTTAACAAGCCGCTCATTACGGCTACCGAATAATTTTTTGAACAACGTGGATATCATGAAATGAAGGACTTTCCGCTTAAGGATAAATGACTTTTTTTAATTAGATATAACAAAAACTAAGGTATAGATGGGGCTTACTTTTACCTATTCAACTACTGGCTTTAAGATATTGTCTAGGATCTAGCGCGTTACCATTTAATCGAATTTCATAATGCAAATGTGGTCCTGTAGAGCGACCGGTACTACCAACTTCGGCAATTTCCTGACCTTTTTCAACCCGCTCTCCAACTTTCACTAATAATCGCGAAGCATGTGCATAACGTGTTTCCAAACCAGAACCATGGTCAATCTTTACAAGTTTACCATAATCAGACGTTTGCTCTGCGGTCGTCACTATACCGCCTGCAGCAGCATAGATAGGCGTACCTGTATCTGCCGGAAAATCCAGGCCTTCATGAAAGGCTTTATGTCCGTTAAACGGGTCTAAGCGCCAGCCAAAACTGGAAGAGTTAAATGCCACGGTGACTGGACTGCTATTTGGCAACATATCTTTCAATACACTTTGTTGTAGCAGTTTCGCTTCCAGGTTACTTAGATAATCCGTATTAAAGTCGATTTGCGCGAGCAGTTCTGCAATTTTTTTCTGCAAATCTGCCTCTGATAATGGCGTATCACGCACCAACGGACCGCCACGAGCTGACGCCTTATTGGCATCTATTTTTGTGGCTTCTGGTTTAGTCGCTGCGCCATTCTCATGCACATCTTTTTTTTCACCGGCCAATTTAGATAAACGCTCACTTTGTGCGTCTAAACGCATCAGCCGCGCCTGCATTTCACCTAACTGTATCGCGTAGGCATCGAGATGTTTCTGTGAATTATTAAAAGAAAATTTAAGATGCGCAGGAATCAATGACTTCCCCCCCTGTTGCGGGTCCGAGTCCTGTGGCACAATGAATAAGAGAGTGAGTAGTACAGGCAATAGTATCAAGGCAAGTACTATCATGCTCACTTGCAGCACTGACAACGTTTTTGCTTTCGCCATACTATTTGAGACAAAGATGATATTCATGGCATTCCTAATTACCGTCAGCAAACTAAGTCAAAGGTTAAGTTAAACTTTAAGATCACTATGCGACAATTTAATACTTTACTTAAGCAACCCGAATTTACCGCGCTCAATGCGCACAATAAGGAAACAGAGACTGCACAAAAAATTTGGATGGCAATTGCTCCTGATAACTTGGCGCAACTCAGCCATGCTACCAGTATCAAGAATCAGCAATTCACCATATTTGCAAGCAGCAACGCGGTTGCTGCAAAAATCAAGCTTTTCATCCCTAGTTTATTGATTAAGCTAGAAAAGCAAGAGTGTGAAGTTACTTCAATTCGGGTGAAAGTGCAAGTAAAATCTACCCCAAAAATCAAACCGAAAGCCATCAAAAAACTCAGCGCGCAGGCTGCGTCTGACCTCCATCAATTAGCCGAAAAATTAGCTGGCACCGCACTTGGCGATGCGCTGGCTAGATTAGCTACAAAAGCCGACTAAAAAATAATCACTATTTTTCCTACCGTTTTACCTTGCACTATCCATGCGCAAATATCCAGGTAATCCCTATTAATCTAGGTGTTGTTCGCCTCGCTTATTAGTGCAATAATGATTTGCCGTTACAAATTATTTACATCGTTAAATAGTTTGTAACAACTTATTCGAAGGGCATTTTTTTCGAAAGTTACTTGAGTATTAGAAAGTCACTTGGGGAGATTCAGCATTCATAGCAATCGCAATTTATTTTGCAGAAAGTGTTTAGCACTCGGTTTGGTTTCAATTCACACTAATTTTATTTTGACGTTTTACGCTTTTAATTAAATGTAACGGATTCTATAAAAATTTAAATAGGGAGAAGTCATGTCAGTCGCACTAATGATTGCCTTAGCCGCTGCTGTTCTAGCAGTGCTGTACGGCGTACTAATGAGTAAATGGATATCAGGCTTACCCGCCGGCAACGCACGCATGCAAGAAATTGCCAGCGCAATTCAACAAGGGGCTGCCGCGTATCTGGCCCGCCAATATAAAACCATCACCATCGTTGGCGTCATCTTAGCCATACTTATTGGTATATTTCTAAATATCACCACCGCTATTGGCTTTGTAATTGGCGCTGTGCTATCTGGTGCTTGTGGCTTTATTGGTATGAGCGTATCAGTTAAAGCCAATGTACGCACTGCACAAGCGGCAACAAAGGGCATAGGCCCAGCTTTGGATGTAGCATTTAAAGGTGGTGCGATCACTGGCATGTTAGTTGTTGGTTTAGGTTTGCTCGGTGTTGCTGGCTTTTATGCCTTTCTAGGCGCTGAAAATGCCACCAATTTGAATCCACTCATAGGCTTGGCATTTGGTTCTTCGCTCATCTCAATCTTTGCACGTTTAGGGGGCGGAATTTTCACTAAAGGCGCAGATGTAGGCGCGGATTTGGTGGGCAAGGTAGAAGCTGGCATTCCGGAAGATGACCCACGCAACCCTGCGGTAATCGCCGACAATGTAGGCGATAACGTTGGTGATTGCGCTGGTATGGCGGCAGATTTGTTTGAGACTTACGCCGTGACGCTAATCGCCACCATGGTATTAGGTAGCCTGCTACTGACCAATGCCGGGCCTAACGGCATGCTGTACCCGCTCATGCTGGCAGCAGTGTCTATTGTGGCTTCTATCATCGGCTGTTTCTTTGTTAAAGCATCACCTGGCATGAAAAACGTGATGCCTGCACTCTATAAAGGCTTAGCTGTCGCAGGGACATTATCACTCGTTGCATTTTATTTTGTAACGATGAAAATGTTCCCGGAAGGCTTGGTGGCAGGTGAGCTAAGCGTATCAGCCAATCAGCTATTTGGTGCCTGTGCCGTCGGTTTAGTACTTACAGCAGCATTGGTATGGATCACGGAATATTACACAGGCACGGATTACGCCCCTGTAAAACATATCGCACAAGCTTCAACTACCGGCCATGCGACCAACATCATTGCTGGCATTGGCATTTCCATGAAGTCTACCGCTTGGCCGGTGCTTTCGGTATGTGTGGCAATTTTTGTTTCACATTACTTGGCCGGCTTATATGGTGTAGCGATTGCCGCAACATCCATGTTGAGTATGGCCGGTATCGTCGTAGCTTTAGATGCCTATGGCCCAATTACTGATAATGCTGGCGGTATTGCAGAAATGGCGGAGCTACCTAGTAGCGTACGCGATGTCACTGATCCGCTGGACGCAGTTGGCAATACCACTAAAGCCGTCACCAAAGGCTATGCGATTGGCTCTGCTGGCTTAGCAGCGCTGGTATTATTTGCTGACTACACACATAAACTGCAAGGCGCTGGTATTGATGTTAAGTTTGACCTAAGCGACCCGATGGTGATTATTGGCTTGTTCATTGGCGGCCTGATCCCATTCCTATTTGCGGCCATGGCAATGGAGGCCGTCGGCCGCGCGGCAGGCGCAGTGGTGGAAGAAGTTCGGCGCCAATTCCGCGACATTAAAGGCATCATGGACGGTACAGGTAAGCCGGAATACGGCAAAGCGGTGGATATGCTCACCACCGCTGCGATTAAAGAAATGATGATTCCATCACTATTACCTGTTGCAGTGCCAGTAGCTGTTGGCTTGTTACTAGGGCCAGTTGCACTGGGTGGCTTGCTCATGGGTACGATTGTTACAGGTTTATTCGTAGCAATTTCCATGTGTACAGGTGGTGGTGCCTGGGATAACGCCAAGAAATACATTGAGGACGGCAACCACGGCGGCAAAGGCTCAGACGCACATAAAGCCGCTGTGACTGGTGATACCGTAGGTGATCCTTATAAAGATACGGCAGGTCCAGCAGTCAATCCACTCATTAAAATCATCAATATCGTGGCCTTATTGATAGTTCCTTTACTACATATGTAAGATACCCTGAATAAAAAAGGTGACCCAGGTCACCTTTTTTTATTAGGTTTTTGATTGCAGCTAGCCTTTGTTATTTCACTAAAACCCAGACTCAAACCTCATCCAGCACTGGTAAGAGTAAATCCTCCAGAAAAAAAGCCGACAATGAAGACCGTCCAGAAATACCGGCTTTTCGATAAAGCGCCCTTGCCTGCTCCCGCACCGTACGCTCACTTGACGAACGTATATTCGCAATCTCTTGATGACTAAAGCCTTTGAGCAGTAGCAGGCCTACTTCAGCTTCTGCATGAGTGAGCCCCCAGCGCACAAACTGCTTTTGTATTTCCAGTCCAAGTCCAGCAATCAGCTCACGACTCTCATCTCGCCACATTTGAGCTTGCTTGCGTGCTGCTGCAAGATCAGTTTGTAATGTACGCAAGGTAGATTGCGTAGACTGATAAAACCAATACCAAAAAATCCCCATGCCAATGACGGTCGTCAGCAATACCATCAACTCCGTGACAAGGTGCGCCCATTCAATACCATCACCATAATCGCCGACTAAATCCCATGCAATTAGTACAAAAATCACCCCATACAGACTCATCGCAATTTTGAGTAGTCGTCGATTATTCAGGCTTTCTGAAAAATCCATATCCTCTGAAAAACCTAAGTATTCTGACATGCAGGTACCGCCTTCGTACTAAATAAAGTTGAGATAAGTCAAATGACGCATTCACACATTGTGAACATTAGCTGATGATAACGACAAGTTTAACGCGCATCAGCGTTTAATAAAACCGACTGCACCGCAGCATAAAGGAAATTAAAATGAAGTTGCCTTTTCCATGGCTTTTAGCTCATCCGGACACCGGAAGCGAGTTCATAAACTTTCTTGCTTACGGTTGGTTTGAGGAAAACAAAATTAAATTTGTCAGATCAAGACCGGGAAAGAAAA
>JAZJZG010000132.1:46089-49277 GCA_040389995.1 Pseudomonadota bacterium
AAATGAACAGTTCGACAAAAATAGTAAAGGTATGGGATCCACTGGTACGTATTGGTCATTGGTTGCTAATTATCGCATTCTTCACAGCCTACTTTACCGAAGATGATTTTCTTACTCAACATGTATGGGCTGGTTATACCGTCGCTATTGTCGTTCTATCAAGAATCATTTGGGGCATGATTGGAACAAAATATGCGCGATTTGCTAACTTTATTTATACACCAAAGACAATTTGTAGCTATTTTAAAAGCCTAATTACTGGCAAGCCTCAGCATTATGTAGGGCACAATCCGGCAGGTGGTGTAATGATAATAGCGCTGTTGTTGAGTTTATGCGCTACGGTTTACACTGGGCTTGCGTTGTATGCGGTAGAAAAAAATGCTGGGCCACTTGCCAGTTTGTTAGCAGAGCACAATCAATCTACGCCCATAGCAACCATCACTTCAACCGCCAAAGTTGGTGAGTATGCCAATAAACAGCACCTAGCCAATGAGCAAAGCGAGGGGTTTTGGGAGGGGCTACACGAATTCTTTGCCAACTTCACCTTGCTACTAGTGGCGCTGCATATCGGCGGTGTTTTACTATCGAGCTATATTGACAAAGAAAATCTTATTAAAGCCATGGTAACTGGATATAAAGTACGCCCAAAAGATGGAAAATAACTAAAAGCTTGCGGGCTATAATAACCGCACATTCTGAACAACACGCACTAAGCTATTCGTGTGCGTTTAACTGGAGCATCCATTTTGAAGCATTCTGAGTTTCATCGTTCGCATCGCATAGGCTGGCTACGTGCTGCTGTCATGGGCGCGAATGATGGCATTGTATCTACCGCAAGCTTGATTATTGGCGTGGCTTCCGCACATGCCACACATGAGACGATACTTGTAACTGGTGTTGCTGGCCTGATGGCTGGGGCCATGTCGATGGCGACGGGCGAGTATGTTTCGGTCAGCTCCCAAGCAGATACTGAAGCGGCAGATTTGGGACGAGAGCGTTTAGAACTGGCAAACGATCACGATAACGAACTAAAAGAACTTACCCATATTTACATTGAACGTGGCTTAAACCCTGAATTAGCACACCAAGTAGCGGTGCAGCTTACCAAACATGATGCACTTGCCGCACATGCCCGAGATGAGCTAGGTATTACAGACACGAGTAATACACGCCCTATTCAGGCAGCCGTTGCATCAGCCAGCACATTTGCAATTGGGGCATTACTGCCATTGATAGTCGTGTTCACCGCGCCCACAGTGTTCACTATTCATTATGTAGCTATCACCTCACTGGTTTTTTTAGCATTATTGGGCGCTTTGGCGGCAAAAGCTGGCGGGGCAAGAATTCTGGTTGGCGCAGCGCGGGTAGCATTCTGGAGTACACTCGCGATGGCTACTACTGCTAGTGTTGGCAGCTTATTTGGAGTCGCTGCAACCTAGCGTGAATAACCTCAAGCATAAAAAAGCAGCTTTCGCTGCCTTTTTATGCTTGAGGTTCTATTACCTAGGGCCTAAAGCCTAGCAACACCCCTAAAATGCAGGTTTTACCTTAGCATTGTTATAGTTTACTACACCGTCCAAGATTTCTTTTTTCGCTTGGTCGATATCGCCCCAACCGTTGATTTTCACCCATTTACCTTTATCTAAGTCTTTATAATGCTCAAAAAAGTGAGAAATCATATTCAGGCGCCAGTCTGACACATCAGTATGCGCTTTCAAATGCCCATACAAACCACATACTTTCTCTACTGGCACTGCCAACACTTTGGCATCCAGACCAGCCTCGTCTTCCATCAGCAACACGCCTAGAGGACGGCATCGTACCACTACACCGGGAATCAATGGCACTGGCGTCATCACCAGCACATCGACCGGGTCGCCATCGTCGGCCAAAGTATGTGGTACATAACCATAATTGGTTGGGTATTGCATCGCCGTACCCATAAAACGATCTACAAAAATTGCACCACTTTCTTTATCCACTTCATACTTGACTGGATCGCCCTGCATTGGAATCTCAATGATCACATTGAAATCATTAGGGACATCCTTGCCGGTTGGTACTTGGTTTAACGACATGACTTAATTCCTAGGTAATAAAAACGATATTTGAAAGTTCAGATTAATTTTGAAACGTGATTATAGCAAGCCAATAGAAAAAACATACTAATGGCCCACAACTAAATTGTGCCTTGCACTTGTGCACGACAGCTTTGAATAATAGGTTTAGGTATAAATAACAAGGCGATATAAACAAGCACTGGGATAATGATGACATCATCCAGCTGACCCAATACCGGAATAAAGTCTGGGATAAGGTCAAAAGGCAATAATAAGTAGCCAACCGCCAGACCTAAAAATAGCTTGGCTATCCATGGCGTTTCAGGATGTTTAAGCACCAGCCTATAAACCGTAAACTCTTGTTTTAAATGCCGGCTTAAAGACTTTAGTTTTTCTAGCAAAATACAGGTAAATATCTATTGGATAAGGCTCAAAGGTTGCCCTGTGAGCCGCTCAAATGCTTCCATGTATTTTTCACTGGTTTTTTGTGCCACTTCTGCCGGTAGTGCTGGGCCTGGCGCAACCTTATTCCAGCCGGTAGTTTCCAGCCAATCACGCACAAATTGTTTATCATAACTTGGCGGGTTGCTGCCAATCGCATAACTGTCTGCAGGCCAGAAACGTGAAGAATCTGGCGTCAATACTTCATCCATCACGTGCAACACCCCATGCGCATCCAAACCAAATTCAAACTTAGTATCGGCGATAATAATGCCGCGAGTAAGCGCATACTCCGCGGCTTTGCTATAAAGCGCAATAGCGACCTTTGCCACTTGTGCTGCCATGTCTGCACCAATCAAATCAGCAGTCTGCTGTAAGGTGATATTTTCATCATGCTCGCCCGCTGCGGCTTTACTAGACGGCGTGAATAATGGTGTCGGCAATTTCGATGCTTCCTGCAGGCCAGCAGGCAAGCTAATACCGCATACCGTGCCCTTAGCTTTATATTCTTTCCAACCGCTACCGACCAAATAACCGCGCACGATTGCTTCAATTGGCAAAGCTTTCAGTTTTTTTACAACGACAGCACGGCTACCTAGCTGCGCTTGCTCTGCTGGATCGGTCACTACGGTATTAGGGTCGATTCCAGTTAAATGGTTTGGCACGACATCTTTTAGTTTTTCAAAC
>JAZJZG010000132.1:49287-49718 GCA_040389995.1 Pseudomonadota bacterium
GTGTAAGCATAGCGCCTTTATTGGCAATGCCTGTGGGCAATATCACATCAAAAGCTGATAGCCGATCGGTACTGACTAATAGCATCGTATTTGCGTCAATATCGTAAATATCACGCACCTTACCTTGATGGATACGTTTAAGGCTTTGGATGCTGGTTTCTAATAAAGGCGGGTTCATAAGTGAGTTATTTGATAGCTTGTGAATGGGCAATTAGCTATTATAAATGTCTAACTTGGATTTATCTATTTTTTACGCAAGCAAAGCAAGTTTCGCTATTCAGTAATCGTTACTTTATTGTGCCAATTTCAAATTGGTCCGATTTTAACTATCTTCAAGGTATTAGTGCCACCTAAACTGCCCATAGGTTCGCCAAATGTCAGCAACACCAAGTCGCCCACATTCACTACTTTTTGATGTAACAATACCTGCT
>JAZJZG010000133.1:0-4144 GCA_040389995.1 Pseudomonadota bacterium
TACGTAGTAGATTTTTTACCTAAAGTAAAATTAGAAGTCGCAATTAAAGATGATTTGCTAGACCAGGTTGTAGATGCGATTGAAAAGTCTGCGGCTACGGGAAAAATCGGTGACGGCAAGATCTTTGTCTTTAATCTCGAACAAGTTTATCGCATCCGCACCGGTGAAACCGGCGTGGAAGCTTTATAAGGGGATCGGTATGAAAAAAATACTTTCAATGTTTGCCTTAGTCACCGCACTGGGCTTTGGTTTTACTGGCAACACATTTGCTGAGGATGCCGCACCGGCTGTTGCGCCAGTTGCCGAAATGGCAAAAGCCCCTGATGCGGCACCCCCAGTTGCCGCGACAACTGCACCGGCTGCCGCTACGACTCCAGCTCCCGTCCCTAATAAAGGTGATACGGCTTGGATGATAGTCGCAACAGTATTGGTATTGATGATGTGTGTACCTGGCTTAGGTTTGTTTTACGGTGGTATGGTCCGCCAAAAAAACATGCTGTCCGTATTGATGCAAACGTTCATGATTACCAGTGTGTTAGGCGTATTGTGGGCGCTCTATGGCTACAGCGCGGCTTTTACTGAAGGCAATGCGTTCTTTGGCGGGTTTAGTCGTGCATTTTTACACGGCATGACACCTGATTCAACAGCGGCCACCTTCAGTAAAGGGGTAGTGATTCCTGAATATATCTACATGTGTTTTCAGCTTACTTTTGCTGTGATCACACCGGCGTTGATTGTTGGTGCTTTCGCTGAGCGTATGAAGTTTTCAGCAATCTTATTTTTCATGGTGTTATGGTTCACTTTCTCTTACCTGCCGATTGCTCACATGGTATGGTTCTGGGCAGGTCCTGATGCTTATACGACTAAAGAAGCGGGTGATATTGCCAATGCAACTGCTGGCTTCATCTTCCAAAAAGGTGCGCTGGATTTTGCAGGCGGTACTGTAGTGCATATCAACGCCGGTATCGCTGGCCTGGTAGGTGCATTGGTATTAGGCAAACGTATAGGTTTCGGTAAAGAAGCAATGCCGCCACACAGCGTTACGTTAACAATGGTCGGTGCGGCATTATTGTGGGTGGGCTGGTTTGGTTTCAACGTAGGCTCAAATCTGGAAGCAAGTGGTGGCGCTACACTGGTATTCGCGAACACTTTACTCGCAACATGTGCAGCAGCTTCATCATGGATGTTTGTTGAGTGGTTCTTCAAAGGTAAACCGTCAATGTTAGGGGCTGCTTCTGGTGCGATTGCCGGCTTGGTTGCCATCACACCAGCTTGTGGTTTCGTAGGGCCGATGGGTGCAATCGTTCAAGGTTTAATCGTTTCTCCACTGTGCTTCTTCTTTGTCACTAAAGTGAAAGCCATGATGGGTTACGATGACTCGCTAGATGTGTTCGGTGTGCATTGTATCGGTGGTATCTTCGGTGCTTTAAGTACTGGTATCTTGGTGAATCCGGCATTAGGCGGCACAGGGGTATATGACTACGTTGCTAACGCGGTTGCGCCTTACGATATGGTTGCACAAATGACGTCACAAGCATGGGGTGTAGGTACTACGATAGTGTGGTCTGGTGTTGTCGCTTTTATTGCCTACAAAATCGTGGATGTCTTAATCGGTCTACGTGTAAGTGAAGAAGTTGAACGTGAAGGCTTAGACACTACAGAACATGGTGAGCGTGCTTACCATAGCTAAGCTACTAGTTTTATATCATAGATTTAGTTAGCTCTACCAAGGGGCGCGCAAGCGCCCCTTTTTTATTGCCTAAATAGCAACTCATTTGCTGTCAAAATAATAGTTGACATACATCACTAAAAAACTAATTATATAGTTATGAAATCAATTACTGTCATCCCCGAAGCATTTAAAAACACCGCTGCGATTTTTATCGCACTGGGTGATGAACATCGCCAGCGTATTTTGCTAACCTTTGAAAAAAAGGAAAAATTAAACATTCTGCAAATAGTGTCGACCACCACACTCAGTCGCACGGCAGTGACGCACCATTTAAAAGTACTACATAACTCAGGTGTGCTGAACTCTGAGAAAATAGGTAAAGAGGTCTATTTCTGGATTAATGGCATTGCAGTTGCCGAGGCCATACAAGGCGTACTCACTTATATCAAGAACGAAACTTAACTACAGTAAAAACTGAAATAAATTCACAGCATAATCTATAAGAAAAAATCGAGTAACAAGGATAGCCATGATTGCAACCGCACTAAGATTTATCTGCCGCCTCATTTTTCGTGTGCAAATTATTGGCTTCGCTAATTTTCCCAAAGAAAAAAAACTGTTGATTATTGCCAATCACGAATCATTTCTAGATGGCTTATTGCTTGGGCTATTTTTACCGATACGCGCCACTTTTGTAGTGCACACCAGCGTGCTTAATCACTGGCTATTTAGCAAGATACTAAGCTTTACGCCTTATCTGGCGGTAGATCCAAACTCACCGCTGGCGATGAGAAAGGTCATCAAATTACTTGAATCCGGCAAATCTGTGATAATTTTCCCTGAAGGCCGCATCACACTCACAGGCTCGCTAATGAAGGTGTACGATGGCCCAGGCTTTGTCGCTGCTAAAACAGCTGCCACGATTCTACCTGTGCGTATCGATGGTACGGCGCGCTCTTACTTTAGCCGCTTACATAATCATGAACCAAAAAAAATATTTCCTAAAATCACCATCTCCATTCTACCTACCAGCCACATTGATATGCCGCAGGAGGGCACAGCTAAAACCAGGCGCAGATTAACAGGCAATGCTATGCGCCGGGAAATGCAAAACATGATGTTTAGCTCGGCGCCTGTTAATACCCTGTTTACCGCGTTTTTAGATGCGATTACGACTTATGGACGCAACACACTGCTAGTGGAAGATATGCGCCAGGTTGAAGAAACCTATGGTGAGTTATTGAAAAAAAGCTTGGCGCTAGGCAAGCTCGCCAGCAAGGTAAGCAAGCCACATGAAAACGTAGGGGTACTGATGCCAAACGTGACAAATACCATTTGCCTGATCTTTGGCATGAGCGCGTTTGCCCGCATACCTGCCATGCTCAACTACACGGCAGGTAGTACGGGCATTCAAAACGCTTGTACCGTCGCTAAAATCAATACCATTATCAGCTCACGTGAATTTATCAAAGCAGCCCAGCTTGAGGCGGTAGTGGATGGTCTAAAGAACGTAAAAATTATTTTTTTAGAAGATTTACGCACCTCGTTTACCTGGTTAGATAAAATCTGGCTGATAGGCTTTGCACTGTGGCTACCAAGACTCGCCACCACGAAATCAAACCCCGCAGAACCCGCAGTAGTGCTGTTTACTTCAGGCTCTGAAGGCAAACCAAAGGGGGTGGTACATTCTCATGCCAGTATTTTGGCCAATATCGCACAGATAAAAGCGGTGATTGATTTCTCCATACAAGACAAATTCATGATGGTGTTACCGCTATTTCACGCATTTGGCTTTACTAACGGCGCCATTATGCCGCTAGTAACGGGCACCCGATTGTTTATTTATCCTTCACCGCTGCACTACCGCATCATTCCAGAAGTGATCTACGATAGAGGTTGTACCGTATTATTTGGCACTAGCACGTTCTTAAGCAACTATGCCAAATTTGCCAACCCATACGATTTTTACAAACTGCGTTATGTCGTAGCAGGCGCAGAAAGACTCAGTGAGGAAGTGCGAAAGACTTGGTCGGATAAATTTGGGCTACGGATTTTAGAAGGTTACGGCACCACCGAATGTGCACCGGTATTAGCTGTCAACACACCCATGGCCAATAGACTAGGTTCCGTAGGTACGCTGATGCCAGGTTTAGAGTTTCAATTAGACAGTGTGCCCGGTATCTATAGCGGCGGCGTATTATCGGTACGGGGACCTAACGTGATGCTAGGCTACTATTTGTTTGACAATCCCGGTGTCATCCAAGCACCTAAAACTGAACTAGGGCCGAATTGGTATAACACTGGCGATATTGTAGACATTGATAGTGATGGCTTTGTATTCATTAAAGGTCGTGTCAAACGTTTTGCCAAAATAGCGGGTGAGATGATCTCGCTAGAAACCGTAGAAGCTATCGCCACCCACGCCGCGCCAGAGCACCAACATGCTGCAACTACGCAGGTCGATGCTCAACG
>JAZJZG010000133.1:4154-17271 GCA_040389995.1 Pseudomonadota bacterium
AGAATATCCTCCTCTACACCACAGACTGCACATTAACGCGTGAGTTATTAAGCAACAGCGCTAAAACGCTAGGTAACCCGGAGCTGGCTGTTGCCAGAAAGATTACACTAATTCCGGAATTACCCATGTTGGGGACCGGAAAAATCGACTATGTCACCCTAAAAAATCTAGCTGAAAACGCCGACCTTACTTAACCGGGCATACAATATGAACAACCAATTTAGCTTAATGCGTGAACAGCGTTTCCGACCATTTTTCTTTACACAATTTTGTGGTGCGTTTAATGATAACGTCTTCAAAACTGCGCTTATTACACTGGTGGCTTTTCATGCCGCATCATTGACAACTATAGACGGTGCCACGCTGGTTACTTTGCTACCAGGCCTGTTTATCCTGCCATTCTTTCTGTTTTCAGCCACCGCCGGGCAGATTGCCGATAAATTTGAAAAATCAAAAATCATACGCTTGGTTAAAGTATTCGAAATCTGCATTATGCTATTTGCCAGTGCAGGATTCTTTCTGCATAACATCTGGTTGCTGGCGACAGCGTTGTTTATGATGGGCATGCACTCCACGCTATTTGGTCCGGTCAAATACTCGTATTTGCCGCAACACCTCAAAGAGCATGAATTGGTAGGCGGTAACGGTATGGTGGAAATGGGTAGCTTTGTGGCTATCCTGCTTGGGCAAGTGTTGGGCGCATGGCTGGCAACGCTACATAGTAATGCGACGCTGACTAGCATCGCCATACTTAGCATCGCTATTTTAGGTTACTTGACCAGTCGTAGCGTCCCGCATTCTCCGGCCGCAGACCCACACTTAAAAATCAACTGGAACCCGATAACGGAAACATTCTACAACCTGAAATCCGCATGGAAGCACCAAGCGATATGGCTGGCGTTAATAGCAATCTCGTGGTTCTGGTTTTATGGCGCAACACTATTAGCCCAATTTCCTAACTTTGCAAAAAATGTGCTGCATGGCGATGAAAGTGTATTTATCCTGCTGCTCACCGTGTTTTCGCTCGGCATCGGTATCGGCTCGTTGATGTGCGAAAAACTATCTAAAGGTAAGGTCGAATTAGGTTTGGTGATGTTTGGTGCAATGGGCCTGACATTGTTCGGTGCTGACTTTGCATACTCCGGCACGTATTATCATGCTGGTGTCGCCGTGCAAAATTATCAAACGTTCATAACCCAACTACCAAGCTTGCATCTATTGGCCGACATTGTGCTAATAGGCTTATTCGGCGGCATTTACATCGTGCCACTGTATGCATTCATCCAAAGCCGCGCTGAAAAAAGTCATCAATCAAGAGTCATTGCTGCCAACAACATTCTGAATGCTATGTTCATGGTAATGTCTGCCGGACTGTCCATCTTATTATTTAAGCAAGGCTTGAATATCCCACAACTATTTATGGTAACCGCGCTACTGAATATGTTGGTCGCTATTTACCTTTGCATCCGCCAGCCTGAATACTTAACAAGTTTTATCGCTTGGCTGCAGCGGTTTATTTAGACAGAACGATAACTTATCAATATGCGGATGGGAAATATCTCATGGTTTTCATGAGCTAGATTTAATGAGTCATGTCATGTGGTTAATGTAGATACGTCGTACTATCAATCACACGTTAAGTAAATGCTTTTAGCAAATGCGATACGAACTAACCCAACAGGAGAATGATCATGTGGACAACACCAGCTGCTACTGAAATGCGTTTCGGTTTTGAAGTTACTATGTACGTAATGAATAAATAAGTTCTACTGCTTGTTGAAAAGGGTGCTTTAGCACCCTTTTTTATTGTCTTTGCCTTATATGCCTTACTGTATGTTTAGGCTATTTAAAAACGAACTCTTTAGGTAATAGCACCCAAACCTTACCTAACTGCTTCATGGCTCCAGCTTTTGCACCGGCGTCAAAGCCTGACCCCCAGAAGAAATCAGCTCGCACACCACCTTTAATCGCACCGCCGGTATCTTGCGCCATCATCAGTCGTTTTAAAGGTTTTGTACTGTTAGGTTCAGTAGTCGATAAAAATACCGGTGCTCCTAAAGGTACAAATTTGGCATCGATTGCCACACTGCGTTCCGCCAGGATAGGCATGCCAAGTGCGCCTAGCGGCCCAGGCAGACCCGCTGGCAACTCTCTAAAAAACACATAGCTCGGATTACTATTGAGCAGATCACGCAGTTTACTTAAATTATTACGTGCCCAATTTTTAATACCCTGCATTGACGCGCTAGAAGCCGTGAGCTCGCCACGCTCAATCAAAAGCCGACCAATTGAATTATAAGTTTGGCCATTTTGATCCGCATAACCGACATGTACTTGTGTACCATTTTCTAGCTGCACCAACCCTGAACCTTGAATCTGCAAGAAGAACACATCAATGATGTCATCAATATAAAGAAATTCACGCCCCTTGATCGGCGATGCATCCACTTCAATATCTGCTCGACTGTAATAAGGCACTAGCTTGTTACCCACGAGTCGGCCCCGTATACGTTTGTATTTAAGCTCAGGATATATGCTGTCTAACTCAACGGTGATTAAATCATTCGGCGTTGTGTATAGCGGATAGGGGTATTTGGCAGATTTTGTGCGACTGCCTTTTAACAACGGCTCGTAATATCCGGTAATCAAGCCGCTATCGGTGCCATCCATATTGGTGGTTTTATATACAGAGAAATACTGTTTGAAATAGGCTTGCACTGCGTCAGCATTGGGCTTAGCTGCCGTCTGGCTATTCAACTGGGTCGCCGCACTACAAGCTTTTTGCCACACCGGCTTGTTAACTAATGCTGCACAGCTTTGCATCCATGCCGGCCAAGCTAAACTTAAATTATCCTGATTTAAATTACCCGGATTGAATCCATCAATATCTTCCCATTTGGCCGGCTTTAACAAGCCATAATCTGCAATTTTCAGGGCATCTTTTGTATCTGCAGCCTTAGTTTCCGGCGGTTTATTGTCTGAGGGTTTTGGTTCTAGAATAAGGCTATCTTTATCAGCGCCTTTAACAGTAGCACACTCACATTTAACATCTGATGCAGTGGCTGTTTGAGGTTTTACCACAGCCATATTTTGCGTACAACTACTCAGCATCACGCCGGTTAACATCAACAAAAAGTATATTGTGGCTTGACGCACCAGCTTGATTTTAGACCGCGTTATTCTCATGCAGTTAATGCAATACTCTGGGCATAGCCAGCACAAAAGTCTGCACAATCGCATCAAACCTGGCACCATCTTCAGCCACCATTTGGTAGGTGCCACGCATTTCACCCATGGGGGTATTGATAACGGTACCGCTACTATATTCAAAATGCTCATTCGGGTTTAGTAGCGGCTGTGCACCCACCACGCCCAGTCCTCTTACCTCTTGCTGCTCACCGTTTGCCTCGGTAATAATCCAATGTCGACTGATCAACTGCGCTGCAACATTGCCGGTATTAATGATTTTAACGTGATAGGCAAAAGCGTAACGATTGTGCTCGACATCGGATTGCTCGGGAATAAACACCGCTTCAACCGTCACTGTACATTCGTAATATTTAGCACTACTCATAGTGTAAAGTAATTCATCAGGCTATAAGACCAGCAGTCGGCGAACTGGGGCTGGCTGTATATAATTTCTTGGGCATACGGCCGGCTAAATAGGCCTCACGACCGGCTTCAACCGCTTTTTTCATGGCACTCGCCATCAGCACGGGGTCACGCGCAGCGGCAATCGCCGTATTCATTAACACGCCTTGGCAGCCGAGCTCCATGGCAATGGCAGCATCAGAGGCTGTACCCACGCCAGCATCTACCAGTACCGGAATATTGGCGTTAGCAATGATGATTTGTAGATTCCACGGATTTAAAATACCCATGCCAGAGCCAATTAAAGAAGCCAGTGGCATCACGGCACAGCAGCCAATATCTTCTAATTGCTTAGCAATAATCGGGTCATCTGAGCAATAAACCATGACATCAAAACCATCTTTTACCAGCACTTTAGCCGCAGCTATGGTTTCTATCATGTTAGGGTAGAGTGTATTCGGATCGCCAAGTACTTCCAGCTTGACTAACTGATGGCCATCCAGCAACTCGCGCGCTAAGCGCAGGGTACGCACTGCGTCATCAGCCGAATAGCAACCGGCAGTGTTAGGTAAATAAGTAAACTCTTCTGGCGGCAAAAAATCTAATAGTGAAGGCTCCCCCGCCGTTTGGCCGATATTAGTACGACGAATAGCCACGGTAATAATTTCTGCACCACTGGCATCTATCGCTGCGCGCGTTTGCGCGAAGTCTTGATACTTGCCTGTGCCAACTAATAGGCGCGAGTGGTAAGTCTTATTTGCAATTTTCAATAAATCTGACAAATTTTATATCCTTTAATCCCTAAATCATGGCCTTTAATAAACAGCAACTATTGGTGCGTATTAAATTAACCACCACCCACCGCACCGACAATCTCCAGTTTATCGCCATCGGCCAATTGCGTTTGCACAAACTGGCTACGCGGCACAATTTCACCATTGCATTCAATCGCCAGCCGCTTGCCTTCCAAATCTAGCATCGCAACTAGCTTCGCCACATTGAAACTATCTGCGTCGAAACTACGTGGTTTACCATTGATGGTTAATTGTATGGTGTGCTGCATGATGTGATATTAAGCCAAGAAGTAAAGATTGAGCGGTTTATTACACTTAACCCATTTAGCAAATGCATTTAAAACACTATTTTACGAAAATATTAGCGCGTTTAGCAAACCATATCTAGTTTATTTAGGTGTCATCCAAAATTAAGCAGATACGTTTAAAGTACACCCCTGTAAAAATCGGGGTGTAAGCATCAATGTCGGATGAGTTTGATCTTAATGGTATTCATTAGGAATCTTTTACATTAGAATGAGTCTCAACTCTTACCGAAACACAATTTCGGCGAGTTTAACTCCCAAAAGGAAAATATTATGCAAGCTACAGTAAGTAAGGTTTTATCCTCAGAAATTGCCGTTAATAATAGCGCAAAAAACAATCCAACCACTCCACATCCGTCTCAAGAGCAAGCTAATGTATCAGCTATAGGCTCAAAAGCGGTAATGCCGAAAGCCGTTACCCCCAATCTAGCAAGGCTGTTAGCAGCATACGGTGATTGCGTTTAAGGTCTTATAAATGCTGATGCTAAGCATAGAGTTGAAAAACGTTTAACCTCCAAGAACAGTGCGCTTTAGGGTGTGACTTTAGGGGTTAAACCAACGTCTATGCTGTAATCTTCAGCAAAATCAGGATCTATCGCCGCTAGTTTTTTACCAATGTTAATTGCTTCGGCTCTGTCTCCCTGCGCCATCGCAATAACTCCCAACTGATAATAAGCACTTGAATGTTTAGGTGCCAGTGCCAGCACTTTATTAAAAGTTTGCTTCGCTTTTTCTAGATCCTGCAAACCTTGTTGCGCCATACCCAAAGACAGCCAAGCCTCTGGGTTATTTTTCTCTACGGTTACCCAGGCTTTTGAGATTAACTCTAAGGTACTCCATTCTTCCGCTTGCAAAGGCTGCACCACTTGCATAAAGAATGGCCGATCTTTTTCTGGCACATCCCAAAATGGTTGTTCTGTTTGCGTGGTGAGCGAAATATCAGGTTGTAATAGCAATTTTTTTACCCATTCTACCGGCAGGCTATAATAAAAACCTTGTCGGCCAGGACTCTTAAACGTGGTAAATCCAACCAGTTTCCCGTCATAATCTAATAGCGCCCCACCACTCGCACCCATTCTAAAGCCTGCTGTCGTGCGTATTAGCTGGCTATCATCCAAGGGAATAAGCGCCTTCATTGTGCCGAATGATTCAACCGGCCTGGGTGAATTACCAGAATAACCAAGTGCAAATAGATGCTGCTCATACTGAAGTTTTGCGCTATCTCCAAACTCAAATGGCTTGAGCGGCAGATCATCAAACACCAGCAGGCATAAATCATGGTGCCAATCAGCCTTGAGTGCGATTGGCGCATAGCTGTTACCAAACTTATTCACCGCTATACCACGCGCATTCGCAATCACATGACAATTAGTCGCCACATGGTTGATAGCCACCACCACACCTGAGCCAATGCCATGCTGCCCGTGCTTATCTTCAACATGCACCTTGGCGATAGAGTTACTTAATGCCAAAATAAACTCTGGCTTAGGCGCCTCCGCATCAGCCGGCGACAACGACACCAACTGTATCGATGATATTATTATGAGAAATAAAGTACTGATACTGAATTGGCGCATAATTTACCTACCTGGATGGCAGACTGGATTGATCCTTACCTAATCACATTGAGTTGGTAGCTGGCAATAAAGTTCTATCATGCAATGATGCGCTATATCCATTCCTAAAGCATCACTATCGTCCCAAATAACTAGCCTCGTTGTACAATAACTAAAAAATATAAATCTCAATCTTTTTGAAAGCAAATTAAAAGTCATGAACGTTCAAAGTCATATTGCGGACATCAATACCCCTACAGGGAGTATGCGCACTTACATTCATCGGCCCATAGATAAACCGGGCTGTAATGGAAAATACCCTGCCATTCTGTTTTATTCAGAGATTTTTCAACAAACCGGTCCAATCGAGCGCGCGGCTAAAATTATGGCGAGCCATGGTTATGCGGTACTCGTGCCTGAGGTGTTTCACGAACTTAATCCTATCGGTACAGTGCTGGGCTATGACGATGCCGGCCGCGATAAAGGCAATGCCGATAAAGCCGCTAAAGACGTGCAAGGTTATGATACGGATAATGCGGCAACGATTGCCTTTATTAAGCAGCAGCCTTGGTACAACGGCAACATCGGCGCTATGGGATTTTGTATAGGCGGTCATTTAGCTTTCCGTGCAGCGCTACAGCCTGAAGTGAAGGGCACGGCCTGTTTTTACGCGACTGATTTACATACGCAAATTATTCCAAACCAAGCGGGTCAACACAGCATGGAGCGCCTAAGTGACATTTCTGGCGAAATGTTGATGGTTTGGGGCAAGCAAGATAACCATATCCCAACCGCCGGCCGCATGGAAGTTTACAAGAAAATGACCGATGCTAACCTCACGTTTACCTGGCATGAGTTCAATGCACAACACGCATTCATGCGTGATGAAGGTGAGCGTTATGATGCGCAAACTGCAATGTTAGGCTATCAACTAGCTTTGAATCTTTTCAGCAGAACATTAAGTCAATAGCGCGTTTAAACTGGCCTGATTCTTAGATTTCAGGCAATAAAAAAGGGCAGAATTTCTGCCCTTTTTACGTACTATTGCTAACTTATATAAGCAAATCTTACACTTCTAATTGTGGGCGACCCGCTTCTGGCCAATCCAAATGGTAGAACTGTCCACGCGGCTGATCTTTACGCTCATAAGTATGCGCGCCAAAGTAATCACGTTGACCTTGCAACAAGTTAGCTGGCAGGTCTGCACTACGGTAACCATCATAATAGGCTAACGCTGCGCTGAAACCTTGTGCCGGAATACCATTAGTGACTGCCAAGGCAATCACTTTACGCCAGCCGGCTTGACCGTCATTCATTGAGTTAGTGAAATACGGGTCTAACACCAAGTTTTTCAAACGTGAATTCAACGCGTAAGCATCCGTGATTTTTTGCAAGAAACGTGCGCGAATGATGCAACCACCACGCCAGATTTGTGCAATTTCACCGAAGTTGAGTTTCCAGTTATAAGCCACTTGCGCTTTATCCATTAACTGGAAGCCTTGTGCATAAGCACAGATTTTTGAGCAATATAACGCGTTTTTAATCGCTTCGATAATCGCTGCTTTGTCTGTTTCTTTTACCAGTACAGGACCTTTTAGGATTTTGCTAGCATCAACACGCTCTTCTTTTAAACTTGAAAGCGCACGTGCATAAACGGCAGCAGCAATCGCATTGGCTGGCGCACCTAATTCTAGCGCGTTGGCTGCCGTCCATTGACCAGTACCTTTTTGACCAGCAGTATCCAAGATTTGATCGACCAAGAAACCTTTACCTGCAGGGTCTTTTTGTTGCAGGATATCTGCAGTGATTTCAATCAAGAAGCTTGATAATTCGCCTTTATTCCACTCAGCAAATACTTTACCGATTTCATCAGCAGGCATGCCGAGTAGATTTTTCATCAACCAGTAAGCTTCGCAAATCAATTGCATGTCGATGTATTCAATACCGTTATGCACCATTTTTACATAGTGGCCGGCACCGTCTGGACCGATGTATTCTGCACATGAAAAGCCACCTTCAACTGGTTTTCCTGGTATACCGCCTTCTAACGGCTCACCTGTCACTGCATCAACTTTGGCAGCGATGTCGCGCCAGATTGGCTCTAAGCTAGACCATGCTTTACGTGTACCTGATGGCATTAATGACGGGCCGAATCGTGCGCCTGTTTCGCCGCCGGATACGCCTGAACCAATAAATTCGATACCTTTAGCGGTCAATTCTTTTTCGCGACGAATGGTGTCTGTCCACAATGAGTTACCGCCGTCGATAATGATATCGCCTTGCTCTAAGAATGGTAGTAATGCATTGATGGTCACATCTGTTGCGCTACCAGCTTTAACTAATAAAATAATCTTACGTGGGCGTTTAATGCTTAATACAAAAGAAGCTAAATCTTCATGTCCTACAACATTTTCGTGTGAAGGCTCATTTTTTTTGCATTCTTCGATGAAGTTTTCCATCTTTTTAGGGTCACGGTTGTAAACCGCAATGGTGTAGCCGTGATCGGCAATATTTAAGGCAAGGTTTTGCCCCATAACAGCGAGGCCAACTAGGCCAATATCAGCATTTTTTGTGCTCATTTATCTTCTCTTTTGGAGTTGTTTAATGGAAAGGGTGTTTTTGTACGCAAGATTATAAAACTTTTAGTCGTTATAGTTGTTAAAAACTTAGTAGAATTAATATTTAATTTTCAATTTCTGGCGTTAAACCTCATTCTTTAATACTGAATTACTGGCAACGCTAGGCATTGAAGCCCAGTACTAGACCAATAAATTGATAGACAGTTCACTTTGATTAAAGCACTCGCTAATAATCACTGCTTCTGCCAGTAGAATAGCCTTGTGGAATGTCGGACTGCCATTCATCACAATCGGTACAGCGGTGATCACGCATAGTTGGACTTAATACCAGGTTTTCGCTGCTGCAAAATTTACAATGAGCAGCATGCGAAACGGGCGTTTTATGATGCATCTCGTGATGTTCGGTAGCTACTTTTGCACCGCCTAATCCATACTTATTATCCATGGCAACTCCATTAAGCACACCACTATCAACAGTCGAATAAGCTAATTCTTTGCTTGCGGCTTACACGCTGTGTAAGCAATTTTTTCACCATCGTTTAGCGTGGTTTCGGCACCATTAATTAATAATACAATGACGCCACTAGTAAATTTATTATTGTCATCACTGGCTTTAGTTAAATTCACTTCATGGTCAGGGTATATTAACCAAGCATCATTTCCATTATTTTGCATGCGAACATAAAAATGTTTATTACCCTCACACTCATAGGCAATTGCGTGCTCTGGTGCGCCTGACAGTTCTTTATTGCTAGAACCAAATGGATTAGAAAAACTAATAGAGCTACATGAAGTTAACAAAGCCACCGTGCTGAGAGTAAGTACAGTTTTTGCGGTGAAAGATAATTGATTCAATTGGGTCGCCATATGTAAGTCTGAGTGATTAAAAACAATTGTTGTACTGCATATTCTGCCAGTGTATACCGCTTATATCAATCTAGTGTCTAGAAATAATATACAGCAATCACCTACTGATAGCCTGCGCGACTTAATCTATCCAACACCGCGACCCATGCTGGTATATTGGGTGGCAGCTCTACCAGTAAATAATCAACTTTTAAATCATCCAAGCTATGCAGTGCGCTATACAACTGCTCAGCGACTAGTTCTGGCTGACTCGGTAATTGTATGACCGTGCACTCAGGTGCATTGCCAGCACCTATTAACAACGCTGCACATTGCAGATTTTGTTGCGCCAAGGTTTCGCACTCACGAATCAGCACGGTTTTATCATTAAACAGCAACAGCGGCGTGCGTGGCGAGTAATGTAGCGCATGTTGTCCTGGCGCTTTAGGCGCATTATCTGTACCTAGCAATGCCGCTTTACCTGCAAGCTTAACAATCTCAGCTTCGGTAATCACGCCATGTCGCAGCATGCGCCAATCGTCGCCATCAACGCTCACAATTGTGGATTCAATCCCCACCTGACACGCACCGCCATCTAATATCGCTATATCATCGCCCAAACCTGCTGCTACATGTGCCGCGGTGGTGGGGCTTAATTGCGTATATTTATTAGCTGATGGCGCCGCTAACGCCAAACCGCTTAATTTTAACAATTGCAAAGCTAGCGGATGACTAGGTACTCGCAAAGCGACGGTAGGTTCGCCAGCCCGTACAATACTGGAAACGCTCGCTTTTGCCGGCAACACCAGCGTAAATGGCCCAGGCCAAAATGCCTGCGCAAGCCTACGTGCTAGCGGCGAGAACTCGGCCGCCCAATCAGTTACTTGATTTATATCTGCGATATGTACGATCAGCGGGTTGTTAGCAGGGCGTTGTTTCACAACATAGATTTGGCGCAAAGCATTGTCGTTGGCGGCATCTGCCGCCAAGCCGTAAACCGTTTCCGTCGGAATCGCTACCACCTCGCCACTTTTTAACTTGGTGATCGCTTCCGCTAAACTAACGTGCATATAAAATAGAATTGGTTGCTCATGGTAGGTATTTTACTACTTCACCCTTGCTTGCATTATAAAAAAGTGTTTTCACTGATAAATTGGTCATGATGCGCTAAAATAGCGCATCTTAAATTATTAAAAAGCACCTACCATGAGCCAAGTTCCTGTCAATAAAATCACTGTAGAAAAAAATCCTGCTCAAAGTCGTTTAGATACGCTTGGCGTAAGCAAATGGGCCACTTGGCAAAAAGAGGTTTCTGTATTTCCCTGGGTATTTCCTGAACAAGAAATCGCTTATATTTTAGCCGGCGAATGTGTAATCACCCCAACCGGTGGCAGCCCTGTCACTTTTGGCAAAGGCGACCTAGTCACTTTTCCTGCTGGCATGACGGCTAGCTGGGAAGTTAAACAACCCTTACACAAACATTATCAACTAGATGGCTCGTTAATTGGCCGTATCTTTCGCCGAGCTAAATTAGCACTCAAATTATAATTGCCTAATTTGGGCTTTTTAAATCCAATTAGAATCACCCAGCCTTGCGAAACGTCAAGTTGATGCGAGCAGTATCAAGCACTGGGTGAACCACTTTTAATGTCACAGGTGCTTTAAGTGGCATAATGCCGTGGAATTTTAAGCGCGACTCGCCGCCCCACACCACTACGTCGCCATGGTATAGCTGCAGCTTCATGGTTTTATCATTGCGCTGTAAGCCGCCAAATAGAAACACCGCTGGTATTCCTAACGAAACACTGATGATAGGCTGACTAAAATCCAATTCATTCTTGTCTTGATGCAAACCCATACCCGCGCCCACTTTGTATTGGTTGATTAAACACACATCTGGCTGAAAATTCTTAAACCCAGCCGCTATAGCTGCCGATTCAGCAAGTTGCTTAAAGCTAACCGGCATTGCTGGCCAGGGCTGGTTAGTTAATGAATCTAGCGCATCATAGCGATAACCGCTACGGTCGCTAACCCAACCTAATGCACCACAATTCGTCATGCTTGCCGACAGGCTAAAGCCCATTTTAGTCATCATTTGGCGTAGTGGCGCCTGTTTTAAAATCACCGCTAAATCAGCGAATAATGCCGGTTCATAAACTAACGCAAAGCCCTTGAGCAAATACGCGTCTTTGCTAATCTCCTGCTTATTCGGCAATATGGTACTAAATAAGTCCATTAAGTTTTATTTCCCGCGCTCACAGTACACGCTTCAATGTTTATAATGAAAAATATGACTGATAAATATCAAGTAGCCACTGACTTTCTAGCTAACCTAGATCATGACTGGGCGCAATTGATAGCAACAGTGGGCACTTGCAACTTTGCAGCCAAGCCACAGCGTGAACCTTACGAAGCCTTGATTCGCGCGGTTGCCTACCAACAGTTACACGCCAAAGCAGGGGACGCCATCATTACAAGATTAGTGAATGTTTACGACAATAAATTCCCGTCACCCAATCAACTATTGGCGACGGAGTTCGATACATTACGCGCTTGTGGTTTTTCTGGCAGAAAGATCGAAACTTTACAAGGTATCGCGACAGGTGCAATCAGCGGGCTGGTGCCATCACGTATAGACGCTGACACCATGGCAAATGATAGCCTCATCGAGCGGCTAGTGACGCTTAAAGGCATAGGCCGCTGGACGGTAGAGATGCTGCTCATGTTTACTTTGGAGCGTATCGATATATTGCCTGCCGACGATTTTGGTGTGGTAGAAGGTTACAGACGGCTTAAAAAACTGGAGGTCGCACCTAAACACAAGGAAATGGCTGAAATCGGCAAGCTATACAGCCCTTATCGCACCATTGCCAGCTGGTATCTATGGCGAGTGCCCAAATAGAACTTATCAATAGTGTGCAGAATCACCAATAAAACAGCGGGTAAGACTAATGTCTATACCCGCCCAATGATACGTTCACTAGCTGATACTACTTATTTCTTTTTGCTAGCTTTCTTTTTGCCTTCAGGTTCCATAGTTAGCACTGAATCGATAATGTGAATTTCACCATTGTCAGCACGGATATCGCCACCACCAACAACTGCAACGCCATCCACTTTAATACCTTCTGACACATCTAGTTTCAATTCATGGCCTTCCATTGATTTAACTTTACCAGCAGTTACATCAGCCGCGGTGATTTTTCCAGCAACTACGTGTGATGTAAGTAATTTAGTCAGCGCAGCTTTATCTTTCATTAAAGCATCTAATTTAGCTTTTGGTAATTTTGCAAAAGCGGCATCGTTTGGTGCAAACACGGTAAAAGGACCAGCGCCTTTTAGTGTTTCTTCTAAACCTGCAGCTTTAATTGCAGTAACTAACGTTTTTAACGAACCATCGGCAACCGCTGACTCTAGGATATCGTCCGCAAACGCAACATTTGAAA
>JAZJZG010000134.1:0-2895 GCA_040389995.1 Pseudomonadota bacterium
TAAACGATTCTCTGCAACAATAGTGCCTCCATGTGCGTCAATCACCTGCTTAGCCACGGCTAAACCCACACCATGCCCCTCGGCATTATGCATATTGCTACCTCTGAAAAATGCTTGGAATATAGTTGTTAACTCGGCTGCAGCTACGCCTGGCCCATGGTCTGCCACGGTCACAATGACATTTTTATTTATACTAGCATTTGCGCCTGACGCTTCGGTTAATACTGTAATTGCAATATGCGAGTCATTCGGGCTATATTTCAGCGCATTGCGCACCACATTATCAATGGCGCGATGCAGTAAATCCTGCTCGGCCAACAACATCACCGGCGCAACCGTTGTACCAAGCAGCTCGTAATCGACCGTAATTGCTTTTGCTATCCCTTCAAACCGTGCGTCCTCAACAATAGTGAGCAACAATTCGTTTAAGTCTATCGGCTCTTTTTCTATTTTCATTACGCCAGACTCCAGTCTGGAGAGTTCCAGCAACTCCCCAACCAAACTATCCATGCGCTCAGATTCACGCTCTATGCGCATCAATGATGACTCTAATTTATCTGGTTGCTGTGTCGCTAAACCCACGGCAATTTGCAGCCGTGCCAATGGCGAACGCAGCTCATGCGACACTTGATGCAGCAAGCGTGTCTGGCTTTGCATCAAGGCACCTAACCTGCTTGCCATCACATCGAACGCCTTGCCTAGATCGGCAAGTTCATCGTGCCGTGAGCCCATTTCCTGACCTACTCGCACGTCTAGATTGCCATTCGCCGCACTGGCAAATGCCTGCCTTAACTGCTTGATCGGTTTAGAGAAATACCAAGCCAACAGCGCCGCAAAAATAAAACTAGCCAACACACCGGCTAATAACGGCAAAATAGGAAACAAGTGCCGGGCTTTAGGCCTGGGATTAAAACCAAGTAAGCTCAGTTGTTTAGATGACGGCAGCCGACGCAATGCATCTTGCTGCTTTAGTGCCGGAACAAAAAGCAAATAACGATGGCCATCATTAGCGTCAACCTGTTGAACAGGGCTTCTGGTCATGACATTGGCTGTGGGAGGATTTTTTGCGGGTATTTTTTCAGAAGGAGTTATCTCACCTTCTAACGCTTTATTTTCTGAAGCTTCACGCTCCATCACTTCATGGTCGAAAATTTCCCTGGCACTTTTAATCACGGCAATCGGTAACACTCGCCCCTGCAACTCAACGTCTTGCTCATTCACTGCATATACTTGCGGCATCAGACGCTGTGACCAGTGTTGCATTATATCCTGCAAACCCTGAACACCGCCAAATTTCAATGTCACTGCTGCGGCATCCACCAGAGATTTTGCCGGTGGGCTGGCTTCGATTTGCGCATTAATACTTTCTAAATTCTTATTGCTTATCCAAACGGCAATGCCCACGCCCAACCCCG
The DNA here is from genome assembly GCA_040389995.1 of Pseudomonadota bacterium. Classification (GTDB taxonomy): domain Bacteria; phylum Pseudomonadota; class Gammaproteobacteria; order Burkholderiales; family Methylophilaceae; genus Methylotenera. The sequence continues at coordinate 1,416 of JAZJZG010000134.1, forward strand.
CAGTTAGTTGCGCTAGAAAGAAAAATATAAAGAACTTCCAATATAATCTACCCACAATATTTACCTTTAGGCCTAGGATATTCAGCAGAGCTATTTTAGTAATTGATAACCAAGGCGAAATACCGTCTGTATGCACTGGCGACCATCCGGTAAAAGTCCAAGCTTGTGACGAACACTACTCAAATGTACGTCAATGCTACGGTCAAACCTTGCCAGTGGACGACCTAACGCCAGCTGCGATAAGTCCTGCTTAGTCACTACCTGGCCAGCATTTTTTGCTAAAATCTCCAGCAGATTGAATTCTGTGCTGGTTAATGTCACCAACTCGCCATCCCAAGTGACTTGCCGTTGTGCAGGCCAAATATTTAATGCCCCTACGCTAATTTTCGAATCGGCTAAGGCGTTATTCTCCTGACTATCGTCCAGCGGTTTTACCCGACGTAAAATCGCACGAACGCGTGCGACGATCTCGCGCGGACTACTGGGTTTAGGCACATAATCATCTGCGCCTAACTCTAAGCCGACGATACGATCCGTGTTATCACCTTTAGCGGTAAGCATAATAATGGGAACATTGCTGTGCTGCCGGATGGTTTTGAGGGCTTCAATGCCGTTTAACCTAGGCATCATCACGTCCAGTATCACGATGTCATATAGCGTACGCAGCGCCATTTGTGCACCTGTAGCCCCGTCATGTGCTATTTGCACGTCAAAGCTCTCAAGCTCAAGATACTCCTTGAGCATTTCTACCAGCTCAATATCATCATCTATTAACAATACAGTTTGCATGCGCCGCTATACCAATTTAAACATCAATATGTTGCCATCATAACGAGCAGCGCCCATTGCTACAATCACTCGCCACCACCTTTACCTATATTTACACACACTTAACAGCGTTTTACATGAGGGCATTGCAAAATGGTCACATCTTAAATTAAGTGTGAATAGTTAATCAGTTGCAGTCATATGGTCAACTTACCACAACGCTAATTTAAGCCACTGTTTTTTAATCAAATAGTCACCAAGAAAAAGGAATATCATGAACACGATATCTAAAATAAATGAGAAGTTCTCATTAAAACAGGTACTGGCAACCTCACTCCTGATGGTAACACTACCTCTCGCCTCAGTCGTCATAGCACATGAAGACGATAAGGGTCCAAATACTACAAGCCACGAAATGCATAAAGGTACACACTGCGAGCGCGGCAATAGAATGCAGCGTGATGGCATGGGTAAACTAGGTATACCACCTTATTTACAAGGTTTACAACTTTCTGCTACTCAAGAAGACCAAATATTTGCCTTAACCTACCCGCAAATACCCACTATGCGCAATCAGCATAAACAACGTATGCAGCTAATGGAGGAGTTACGAGCAGCTTCGCAAACCGACAAATTTGACGAGGCAAAAGTACAGCAACTTGCCGATAAAATGGCAAGCTTGGAGAAAGAGAAAATCATGACGCATGCACGC
>JAZJZG010000135.1:0-9247 GCA_040389995.1 Pseudomonadota bacterium
GAATATCGAAAAATGCAACATGCGCTTAAGCTGCAAGGAGTGACGCAAACTAAAGTGGCAGCAACGCTTGTGACAGCGCATATATTGGCGGTAACAGCTTTGTGGAAGCAGATATTTTCTTCCACAGAATAAGGTTATAGACAGTAACCTTCGCCGCTACGAATCGTGAGGCAGTTGGATTTGTCGCTAAGCCACTTCATGCCGGTTTCTTCGCCATTGCTGGGGTGAATAGTTTCTTTCACATCATTTCTCATAAATTGTATCTGACCGTCAACAGCGATGCCTTGATAGCTGAGTGGGCCATCAAGATTCTGGATAGTGATTTCGTATTTCCCGTTCCCTCCATTAAGTCGGAGAAATGTTCCCTCAGGGCCGATTCATTTGCCAAGCCATTGATCGGTCACAGGTTTAGAGATTGTATGGCTGTCGCTCTTAACGCTGATTGAACTGGAGTCGGTACCATGTTTGGAGCAGCCAGAAACAATGAGCATTAAGGTCAATGTTGCAACAAAAGAGTTGAGTTTCAGTGAGCTAAATAACATTACTTTTCCCCACAATCTGCCAAAGCCATAAATAACGTATAGCAACCATCCTATCTGAAGGTTTATTTTGCAGCAAATAGGTCAAGTGGATATGCGCAGGCACGATTTATTGCCAAACCTTGCCATAAGCCTCAAGCAAGCGTTGATGCATCGCACTAGCTTCCATATTCGTTCCTAACATGCCTAAACCAAAATACTGCTCTTTACGGTTCAATAGTTTATGCGCTTATTGCAAAGTTTCTGCGCCATACATTAGGGCTAGATTCGCTTCAAACGCCGCTGTATCTTCTGATTCTGCCATGTCTTTAATCTGCACAATATTTTCAATGCAGCGGTAAACGCGGGCGCGTTTTTCGAGTAATTCGCCAACACTGGGCAATCCATGCACAGCCGTTTAAAATTTCATCGGTGTCGCCAGCAGCCAGCGCGGCAAGCGCTTTGAATTCGCCTGCGCGTAAATCTACCCACGTAGTATTTGGGTCTGCACACAGGCCGATTAATGTAGTCACGAGCAGTTCATCGGCAAGTTCTAGGCCTAGCAAGGTTTCTAGCAATTCTGCTGATTCGGCTTGGTTTAATTCTGGCAAACGCAGCGCAAAATGGCGTACCAGATTGCCGACGGTGTTGTTTTCCCACTGCAACTCTTCTACCGGATAAATTTCGCTCATGCCCGGTACAAAAATGCGGCAGGCGTATACGCCTAAATGCGTGAAGTCGGCGATATACATATCGTGGCCGCTGTTATGAATGGTGTTAACGCACCAGTTATAGTCTTCTTCTGTCGCTGACTTTGTTAAACTAGAACCGCCGAAGTTCCAGTCGACAAATTCATAATCTGGCGTGCTGCGTAAAAAGTCCCAGCTAATCACACCGCTGGAATCGACAAAGTGAATTTCCAGGTTTTGCGAGTCGGTAATCTCGTCCATATCAAAACCTGGCGCAATGCGCGGGTAGCGATTTAAAACGCTTTCAGGTACATCCGGCAGGCAAACTCCTTCACGAATGATTTTGTATTTAATGTTGCGCTCAAAGATTTCTGCCAATGCCTGCGTACGCGCCTCCATCATGGTGTTGCCCGCGCTCATGCCGTTACTAATATATAAATTGCCGATAAGGTTAACTGGAAACAATACGGTGTTACCACGCAAACGCGTGTAAGGAATCGCACATATACCACGTTATTTATTGCCAGAATTCAAATCAATTAACTGGCTGCCTACTGTGGTGCCTCTGGATATCATGGTGTTATCAGAACGCGAAAACTAGAACATGCGGCTGCCGTTCATTCCAGCTTATCCGCATAGCTTGAGATAAAGCTGATTTTACCTTGCGTGTTTTTATCATGAATTACACTATATGGTGATTGAGTTAAACTTGTTAAACTCCGCATATGTTTAATCATCATTATCAGCGTATGAGCTTACGCGTTCGCCTGAATCTATTGATTACGGCGCTGCTACTGTTATTTATGGTGGCAGTGGGTTCTGTCGTGATTAATGGCACAAAGGAGTCGATTCAGGAAGGCGTGGAGGCATCAACGCGTGTGACCAGGCAGCTATTAGATACCGTGATTCTTAGCTCGCTGGAAAACCCAGGGTGGGGTTATACACATCAGGTGCTGCATGACTTTTTGAGATCATTAGGCCATGTACGCGGTAATGAGATCAGGCTTTACAGCTTACAAGGTGATTTACTGTATCAATCACCACCTTCTAAATACCATACGCATGTGAATCCACCACAATGGTTCTCGGATTTACTTGCCCCACATGAAAAATCTGTGACGCGTTTGGTTCGTTACGGCAAATTAGAAATTACTCCTGACCCATCAGGTGCTGTCCGTGAGGCCTGGGGTAAGGCGAGCTATCTGTTTTGGCTGGGTTTGATATTTTTTGTGGTGTTAAATAGTATGGTGTATTGGATGCTTGGGCATTGGTTACGGCCGTTGCAGCCTATGTTAAAAGCTATCAATAAAATGGAGCAGGGCGATTTAAGCACGCGCTTACCCAAGTTTAATCTGCCGGAGTTTGAGCGTATTGGGCATAGTCTTAATCGTATGGCGGAGTCGCTCAATGCCGAGCGTCAACTGGAAGAAAACCGCCAGCTTACACATGTGATTCAAAAACATATCGAAGACGAACGCCGTAGTCTGGCGCGTGAACTGCATGATGAATTAGGCCAGTATGTGACTGCGATTAAAACCTTTGCGGTAAGTATCGTTAATAAAACCCGGACTACTAGTGCTAATCCAGGCATGCCAGACATCGCCGCCAATGCGCAGGTGATTGTGTCGGCGGCTAACCAAATATATGATGGTATGCATAACATTATTCGCCAACTGCGTCCCGGCACGCTAGATAACTTGGGTTTAGCTGAAACCTTGAAAGATGTAGTGAGTGGATATCAAGTGCTACATCCACAAATCCGCATGAGTCTGCAATTAAATGGTGATTTACAGAATTTAGGTGAAACTGTCAGCATTAATTTGTATCGTATAGTACAGGAGTCGCTCAATAACGCCTTGAAATATGCAGAGGCGACTACGATTGATGTGCAACTCACCAAAACAGAGACGGGCGCATTGCAGTTAAGCATCAAAGATAACGGTGTGGGTATGGATGTGGGCGCAGTTGACCAAACTAGACACTTTGGCATATTGGGTATGCGGGAACGGGCGCAAGCTTTGCATGGCAGCTTTAAGGTGGATTCTGCGCTCAAGGCCGGTACTGCTATTTATATCGATATTCCTAATCAGTCCGCAAATCATTAGTTGGTACAATGCTATGCGCGACATATATCATTCAATAACGCCGCACAACAATACAAATATGACCCAACAATGGGGGAGAGTAGCAACATGAGTCAAATTAACGTCATGCTCGTTGACGACCACGCAGTAGTGCGCATGGGCTTTAAGATGTTGCTAGAAGCCGATGCTGACATTAAAGTTGTGGCGGAAGCTGAGAGCGGTGAGCAGGGCATTCAACGTTATATGGAATGCAAGCCAGATGTAGTGGTGATGGACATCACTATGCCCGGCATTGGTGGCTTAGAAGCGATTGAGCGTATTTTAGCGAAAGATAGTTCGGCCAAGATTCTGGTGTTATCTGCACATGAGGATTCTGTGCATCCCAAGCGCGTGCTCAACGCGGGGGCGATGGGTTATTTGACCAAACGTAGTGCGGCTGAGGAGTTAATCAAGGCGATTCGCACCGTGGCGGCGGGTAAAAAATATTTAGAGGCGAGTGTGGCGCAACAAATGGCGATACAGCAACTGTCTGGTGACCAGAACCCGGTAGATGTATTGTCCGCACGAGAGTTTGAAGTGTTTATGTCATTGGCAAAAGGTAAAACTACCAATGAAATTGCCGAAACTTTATTTTTAAGTCCGCGTACGGTTGGCACGCATCTTTACAATATCAAGCAAAAACTCAATGCGAATAACTCCGCAGAAATCGCGCTGATTGCGATGCGCAGTGGTTTGATTGACCCTTAATTCACTGCGTAGCGTGCTACGCTCAGGTCCCCTGCGTTAGATAACTCCACCACGGCTTTTTCGCCGCTATGCATTTTGCCCATTTCTGGCGGAATTAAAAATGTAATTGGCTGCTTGCTATTCATTTTTCTATTACCGGTTTGGCGGCCATTAGTTGCGTTATTTTCAGCAGCACCAATCGCAATTTGCCATTGTTGCCATTCGGCTTTAGGCGGCAGGATTATCGCGCCTTGAATACTGGCTTTTTCCAGTATATTTTGTTTCTCATCGCCTACCAGTAGACTCCAGACTTCAACCTGCACCAGCTTGGTCTCCTGCAGCGTTTGCAGCGCTGCCTCTTCATCAAGCGGTGTTGCAGGTAAGGGCTCAATTTTTACGGGTACGGTTTCAAATGCAGCATTTACGAAGGCAAGTTTGTAGGGATCGGGCGGTGTGTCTTTGAGTGGCATTTTTTGCGCAGCAAGCTGCTCGTTTTTTTCTTGTATATCTATCACTGCGGCTGTTGCCTTGTCCGCACCCTGCATCATCATTGTGCGCACTAATTGCTGCGCAACAGTGCCGCCCAGACAGCCACCAAGTGCAGCGGGCAGTAACATCACCATTAGCCATTTAAATGTGCGCTGTAATGCCATGTAAGCCTGATTGATTGAGCGTAACGTTTTCAACATGGGAGGATTAGATTACTGCTGCAACAAACACTTGTCTAGTGGTTTGTTGTTTTAAGTGATTGTTATCGCTAAATTTTAGCCGGATTCTTTGTCACTATAGGTCAGTGTTGATTACTTGATACTTAGCGGGTAGTTCGTATGCTAATCACGCCACTTAAAATAATCAAACCTATGGCAAGTGCTGCATCCAGCCCTAATTGCTCATGCCACCACACTACGCCAAATAAGCTTGCCAGTACCACAGTGACGTAGGCTAGGCTCGCTACTACTAGCGTATCGCCAGTACGGTAGGCGCGTGTCATGGCGAGCTGTGCAATCGTGGCAGAAACACCCAAACCTAACAGCACTGGCAAATCTTGCCAAACGATTGCATGAAAGTGATCAAGCAACATCCACAGACCTGCGCCTATGGTTGATATTAACGTGAAGTAAAATACCGTGCGCCAGTCTGGCTCATTTACTTTACCTAGCTGTTTTACGTGCATATAGGCAAACGCGGCACCTATGCCTGATAGTAAACCTAGACTACCAGCCAGCCAATCTGTGTGGCTGAAGCTTGGATTAAGTAACAGGCTCACGCCGATAAAACCAATAATCAGGCCGATGAATAGGGTCTTCTTTGGTTTTTCATGTAGAAAGATTGGAGTGAGCAATGCTAGAAATAACGGTGAAGTGTAGTTAAGGGTCATGGCAGTGGCTAACGGTAAGTGGGCGATTGCGTAGAAAAACAGTACTAGCGAGGCAAAGCCGACCAGCGCGCGTGACATTTGTTTAAACATTACCGGTGTGGCGAGCGGCAGTTTCTTGTTGAAAATATAGAGCCAAATAGTGAGCAGGCCGAACAGCGAGCGATAGAACACCAATTCCCCGCTACTGAATTTTTGCGCCCCCACTTTTACCAGTGCGCCCATAATGGCAAAGCCAAGTGCGGCGACCAGCATCCATAAGCTACCCAAATTGGGTAAGGAGAAGTTAACCAGTTTTGCTTGCAGATATTTCATGCAGACCTTAAAGAGGCATATTTAAGCAATGGGCATAAAAGCTTGCAGTTGATTGCGATACCAGCGATGGAAATGCTCCAAACCACTTTCCATGGGATGTTGGTAGGGGCCGCGCTGATCGATACCTTGTGCAAATAAAGCACGGCGGCCGTCGTGCATGCGCTGGCAGATATCTTTGTCTTCAACGGCAGTTTCAGCGTATGCCGCTTGTTGTGCCGCTATAAACTCACGTTCAAATAGTGCAATGTCTTTAGGGTAATAGAACTCGGTGATATTGCTGCAATGATCCACATCAGTGGGAATCAGGTACGAAACCACTAATACATTTGGATACCATTCCACCATTAAGAATGGGTAGTAGGCAAACCATATGGCGCCATGTTTAGGTGATTGGTTTTTAGTGTGCTGAATGGCCGTTTGGTGCCATTTTTGGTATACGGGCGTATTGTTTTTAACTTCACGCTGCTTAAACCCTACAGTCTGCGCGCTAAAATTCTCACCGAAATCCCAGGCTAAGTCGTTGCAATCGACAAATCGATTCAAACCAGGATGAAATGGACCTACATGATAGTCTTCCAGATAGGTTTCAATAAAGGTTTTCCAGTTAAAGTCATAGTGTTCAACTTTAACGCTATCAAATTGATAGTCAGTGAAATCAAAGTCCTGAGCGCAGCCTAGTTTCGCTAAATCGTGCGCAATGTCGCGCTTGCCATCAAATAATAAACCTTGCCAACTTTGCAGTGGCGTTTGGTGCAGGTGCAGGCAGGGGTTTTCATCAAAGTGTGGTGCAGCTAACAGTTTTCCTTCTAGATCGTATGTCCAGCGGTGCAGCGGGCAGACAATATTTTTCTTGTTGCCACTGCCTTTAAGCATAATGGCTTGTCTATGCCGACAAATGTTGCTCATTACCGATATGCCATTTTTGTTATGCACCAAAATTTTGGCTTCGCCACTCCAGTTTGGTACATAATAATCGCCTACATTAGGCAACATTAAGGTATGCCCTAAATAACTGGGAGTGTGGGCAAATAGATGTTGCTCTTCCAGTGCGTAAATGTGCGGATCAACATAGCAAGCCACGGGTAATTGCGGCTGTGTTTGATGGGTATGAATAGAAGTAACAGATGCCATATAAATTACGCGGCAATTTAAATAAAAAGGCCAAGATTTTTGCTTAAATTGCTATTTTTTTCAACATATTCTTGAGTAATTATAGAAATAATCAATAAGTAACAATAACCAATTCAGCACAAACGACTGCTTTAGCTCTTTCGGGCCATAGTTAGTGCATTGAATCTTCGTATAATGCATACGTTGATCAATATAATCAATAAACGAAACTTAAAACTTCCCTATGCCCGAACAGTGTATTTTCAATCAGTTTTTAATGCAAGCCAATCGCAATGCAAATTTGATTGCGATTAGGACTGCCAAGCGTACGCTGAGCTACGCTGAGCTTGATGTGCTTAGTGCAGGGCTCTCTGTGGAGTTATTGCAATACAATCAGCAGCAAAATAAAGTCATTGCCATTTATGGTAAGCGTTCGGCAGCGCTTATCGTTGCCATGCTAGCCTGTGCAAGGGCAGGTTTTACCTTTGCAATATTGGATTCTGCTTATCCCAAGGAGCGTATCCTCAAGATGGCGCAGGTTATTCTGCCGGCCTTGATTATTGGTATCGAGACTTCTGACACCGAGTTGCAAGAAATATTCGAGGAACTAAGTGATAGAACATCTTTGCTTTCCATCGATGATGCTTACTTAAGCCGAATAAAGTCACAATTTAATAGTGTCGAGACTCGACCTGTTTTAGAAATTCATAGTCATTCAGAAATTCATAGTCATCAAGCTGCGTATTTGCTATTCACCTCTGGCACTACCGGTTTACCAAAATGCATACAAACATCGCATCGTCCTTTGGTGCATTTTGTGGATTGGTATGTTAAAGCTTTTGATGTAAAGCCTGGCGCCAAGTTTTCTATGTTGTCTGGCCTGAGCCATGACCCGGTATTACGAGATATTTTCGTCCCACTATCAAGTGGCGGTGAAATAAATATCCCTGAAACAGCAAGTATTACCAATCCCCTCAAGCTGTTCGATTGGATACGTGCCAGTCACATTGCTTATATTCACGCAACCCCTCAATTATTAAGGCTGCTGTGTGCTGGTGCAAAAGACCATGAGACTCTACCGCATTTGCGCTATGTATTCTCCGGTGGCGATGTGCTGCGCATGTCGCATGTGAACGCGCTTAAAAAACTCGCTAATCACTGCAAAATAGTGAATTTTTATGGCACTACTGAAACACCTCAAGCGGTGGCATTTTATGAAATCACGACGAGTGATGTGCATGATCCTATTCCTATAGGTCGCGGCATTGCCGATGTTAAACTACACGTGCTTAACCAAGACTTAAGTCCAGCGGCAGTGGGCGAAACAGGTCAAATTGGCATCGAAACCGAGTATCTGTCTGATGGTTATTTCAACGATCAAGCCTTGACTCATGGCAGGTTCGTGGATGCAATAGATGGGCAATCTACCAGTAAGATCTACCTTAGTGGCGACCATGGTGTAAGTCGTTTAGATGGCAGTGTCGAGCTGCAAGGCCGCATGGATGACCAAGTGAAAATTCGCGGCTTTAGGGTGGAGCTTGGCGAAGTGACCACTGCGTTAGAGCATGAAGCTATCGTGCAAAGTGCGGTAGTGCTGCCTCAGCAGGCGCAGAATGGTGAAAATTATCTGATTGCCTACTTAGTGAAGCAGGCAAGCACTGAAATAAACGACACCGTAACTGAGCAGGTTAAAGCGGCTATCACTACAAAAATACCGGCTTACATGGTGCCTAACCATTATGTGTGGCTAGATTTTCTGCCATTATTGCCAAATGGAAAGTTAGACCGGAGCAGGCTAACCGAGTTATCTAACGCCCAGGTTGGGCAGCAACGTAATTTAGACCTTGTAGAAAATGAAGCTGTAGCACTTGGCTCTACATTAGATACATTAAGGAAGCAGTGGGAAACCATACTTAATGTATCTAAAATCAACGCTGATAAATCATTTGTGGAGCTTGGTGGCGATTCGCTTTCATTTATTCAAGCCTCACTGACCATAGAAAGAGGCATAGGCTGGTTGCCTGAAGATTGGGAGAGATTGCCGCTGGCAGCCATTGCCAAATTACCTAAAAAACTGGGTAGTAAAACCAATCAAGTTGGCATGCCTATCTTTATAAGGGCGTTCTCAATTGCTTTGATGGTGGTAGGGCATTTTGAGATATTTATGATCAAGGGGACAACAACCGCATTATTTGTAATAGCAGGTTGGAGTTTTGGCAAGTATCAATTGCCGGTAATCCTTAAAAATGACCAGGTAAAAAGTATTTTCAATACTATTCTCAAAATAGCCATACCAACCATGTGTGCGATTCTTTTAAAATTAGCGTTAGGTATGAAAACTAATTGGTGGAGCTTGTTTTTGCTCGGCAACAATTTTAAGGATAATAAGGAAATATGGTCAGAGTATTGGTTTGTTCTGGTGTTAATTCA
>JAZJZG010000136.1:0-2241 GCA_040389995.1 Pseudomonadota bacterium
AACCTCTAAAATCAGAAATAGAGGGTAATGCCATTCGCTTACTTGCGCCTAATCGTTTTGTAATGCAATGGGTTAAAGAACGTTTTCTAAAAAAAATAGAACTGCTCGCACTAGAGTTAGATCTGGTTAATATACAAATTGACTTAGTACTTTCAGATAACACTGCAACAAAAAAAATCGCTGATACTACAAACGACAGCGAAACCGGTGTAGATGAAGTACCAGACTTATCTGATACACAGGTTAAACATAAAAAAAGCCTGCAGCAGGCCGTTGCACAACTCAAAACTGCTAATAATAAAAACAATGTTGCAACCGGTGTAGTTTCCGGTTTAAACACTTCCTTTAATTTTACTAATTATGTTACCGGTCGTGCTAACCAGTTGGCACGTGCTGCAGCCATACAAGTGGCTGAAAATCCAGGCACAGCCTATAACCCGCTATTTATTTACGGTGGAGTGGGGCTAGGCAAGACACATTTATTGCAAGCCATCGGTAATGAATTGAAACTACATAACCCTGATGCAAAGATACGTTATTTACATGCTGAACGCTATGTATCGGACGTGGTAAAAGCTTATGAACACAAAGCGTTTGACGAGTTTAAACGCCAATATCATTCACTTGATTTATTATTGATTGATGATATTCAGTTTTTTGCCAAGAAAAATCGCACGCAAGAAGAGTTCTTTTACGCATTTAATGCACTCATTGAAGCTAAAAAACAAATTGTTATCACCTGTGATACCTACCCAAAAGAGATTATCGATGTAGATGAGCGGCTCAGAACCCGTTTTAGCTGGGGTTTAACAGTTGCGGTAGAGCCACCGGAGCTAGAGATGCGCGTCGCTATCTTGCTTAAAAAGGCAGAAGCGGTCAATTTGAAACTGCCTGAAGATGTCGCGTTTTTTATCGCTAAACAGATACGCTCCAGTGTGCGTGAGCTTGAAGGCGCATTAAACCGTATTATCGCTATGGCTAAGTTTACCGGCCACGCGATTGATGTACATTTAGCAAAAGATGCCTTACGTGACTTAATTGCAGTGCGTGGCAGGCAGATCACCATGGAAAACATTCAAAAAACCGTGGCCGATTACTACAAAATCAAAGTGGCTGAGATGTATAGTAAAAAACGCACCCGTAATTTTGCCAGACCACGCCAAATTGCTATGGCCTTATCGCGTGAGCTTACCAATCATAGCTTCCCCGAGATTGGTGAAGCGTTTGGTGGCCGTCATCACACTACGGTGATGCATGCCTGTGACGAAGTTGACTTATTAAGGCAGAATGACCCCACTTACACCAGAGATATCAGCTTTTTAGTACAAGTCATTAGAGATTAATTGGCTGATGACTGTAAAAATTTACAATCTGTGAATAATTAAAAAAGCACTCTAAAATTAAAATGGACTTTTACAGAAGCTATGAATTAATTGTGGATAAAATGGGTATAAGGTTGCATGTGTGCAAAATAAGTTTTTTTCTCAACAATTAGCCCACAGTAGAATATGGCATTGCCAAGATTGAAATGTTCGATTTAAGAATTTGATTTATAAGTAAAATAGTGAGTTATCCACAAAAAGAAGCAACATTATTATTGTTATTATTTATATATATTATTTAGGTTATAAAGATGAATATACAAATTAACCGTGAAACGTTATTAAAACCACTGACTGCAGTTACAAGCATTGTTGAAAAAAGACATACATTGCCCATACTTTCTAACTTGTTATTAGAAGCTAAGCAAAATAAAATTCACCTGACCGCTACTGATTTAGAAATGCAAATTTCATTATCTGTTGATAGTGCCGCTGGTGGTGACTTTTCAACGACTATCTCTGCTAAAAAATTACTCGATATCTGTCGATCATTGCCTGATAACTCAGAAATCAACATGGTTACCAATGAGAGTCGTATCATTTTAAAAGCGGGTAAGAGCCGTTTTAACTTGCAAACATTACCGGCAGCTGATTATCCCGTAATGTCAAAAACGCAAAGTGAAAGTACTTTAGTCACAATCGGCCAACGCCAATTAAAAAACTTATTAAAGCAAGTTGAGTTTGCGATGGCGCAACAAGATATTCGCTATTATTTGAATGGTTTATTGTTTGAAGTAACTAATAATCGATTAAATATCGTTGGCACGGATGGCCATCGCCTGAGTTTTACTTCAACAGAATTAAAAGAAAGTTATGAAAAGCAAGATGTTATCTTGCCGCGTAAAACTGTAATTGAATT
>JAZJZG010000136.1:2251-8711 GCA_040389995.1 Pseudomonadota bacterium
AATCAAGTTGCTGGATGACAGCGAAGAAGATGTACAGGTTGAAATATCCAGTAATCAAGTGAATTTTAGTTTTGGTAGTTTTAAATTAATATCAAAAGTAATCGACGGTAAATTTCCAGACTATAATCGTGTGATTCCAGCTGGCCATCAAAACACATTTACTACCGATAGGGTAGGCATCTTGCTCGCAATGCAACGTGCTTCAATTTTATCCAATGAGAAATATCGTGGTATTCGCATGGTACTTAGTAATAACAATCTCAAGTTAATCAGCACCAATAGCGACCAAGAAGAAGCCGAAGAGGAATTAGAGGTAAGTTACAATGGTGATAGCTTGGATATAGGCTTTAACGTCACGTATTTAATCGATGTATTAAACAATACCAATAGCGAACAAGCGACATTTTCATTTGCCGATGCAAACAGCAGTTGCTTGATTACAGTACCAGATAATTTGGATTACAAATATGTTGTAATGCCTATGCGTATATAGCAATACACTTAAAACTTTTACTTGTATTGTTTCACGTGAAACTAACCCAAAATAAATATTTAAACAAAGTTAACTTAAATAAAGACAACGAGCATGGCTGAAAACAAAGCAGTATCACCAGATTATGATTCATCCAGTATTAAAATCCTAGAAGGCCTAGATGCAGTGCGTAAGCGCCCGGGTATGTACATTGGCGATACGTCTGATGGCTCTGGGTTACATCATATGGTATTTGAAGTATTGGATAATGCGATTGATGAAGCTTTGGCTGGGCATTGTGATGATATCAAAGTGACAATTCACTTTGATAACTCCATTAGTGTCACGGATAACGGACGTGGTATTCCTACTGATATTAAACACGATGACATTAAAGCCGTAAAGCGTTCAGCAGCAGAAATCGTCATGACAGAACTGCATGCAGGCGGTAAGTTTGACCAAAACTCCTATAAAGTCTCTGGTGGTTTACACGGTGTGGGTGTCTCGGTTGTTAATGCATTATCCGACTGGCTGCGTTTAAAAATTTATCGTAATGGTGAAGTGCATCAAATGGAGTTTCAGCGCGGCATTGCAATGGCGCCTTTAACCCAGACTGGTAAAACTGAAAAACGCGGTACTGAAGTCCACTTTTTAGCTTCTGCAGAAACTTTTGTTTTGGTTGAATATCATTTTGAGATTTTGGCTAAACGTATACGTGAGCTTTCATTCCTCAACAACGGCGTAAAAATCGAGCTTATCGATCAGCGTAATGGTAAAAGCGAAAACTTTGCCTACTCAGGCGGCATTAAAGGCTTTGTGGAATACATGAATCGTACTAAAACCGTACTTCATCCCAAAACGTTTTACGCAATGGGTGAAAAAGACGGCATGACGATTGAAGTAGCCATGCAATGGAACGACAGTTATTCAGAAACGGTGCAGTGTTTTACCAATAATATTCCACAACGCGACGGCGGCACACACTTAACGGGCTTACGCACGGCCATGACACGTACGCTCAATCAATACATTGAGCAAACAGAAATGGCGAAGAAAGCCAAAGTAGAAACCATGGGAGATGACATGCGCGAAGGGATTACCTGTGTGTTGTCGGTAAAAGTCCCAGATCCAAAATTTTCATCGCAAACTAAAGATAAACTGGTTTCTAGTGAAGTACAACCAGTGGTTTCAGAAGTGGTATCAGCTAAATTAGCCGAGTTTTTACAAGAAAACCCAGCAGATGCAAAAATCATAGTTGGTAAAATCGTAGATGCAGCCCGTGCGCGCGAAGCAGCGCGTAAAGCACGGGAAATCACTCGTCGCAAAGGTGTAATGGACACCATGGGCTTGCCAGGTAAACTGGCCGATTGCCAGGAACGTGATCCAGCTAAATGCGAGATTTATCTGGTCGAAGGTGATTCTGCGGGTGGTTCAGCCAAACAAGGCCGTGACCGTAAATTCCAAGCTATTTTGCCACTTAAAGGTAAAATTTTAAACGTAGAAAAAGCCCGATTTGATAAATTAATCGGCTCGCAAGAAATTGCCACGCTTATTACGGCACTCGGTACCAGCATCGGTAAAGCAGATTTTAATGCGGAAAAACTACGCTATCACCGCATTATTATCATGACCGATGCGGACGTCGACGGTGCACACATCCGTACTTTGCTGCTCACATTCTTCTATCGTCAAATGACCGAGCTAGTTGAACGTGGCCATATATACATTGCACAACCGCCGCTATATAAAGTAAAACAAGGTAAAGACGAACGCTATTTAAAAGATCAACAAGAGCTAGACCAATATTTATTGCAATCAGCGCTTAAAGGTGCAGAACTAACCACCAAAACTGATGGTGCGACCATTACTGGCGCACCGTTGACAGAAATTGCGAAACAAATGGTGCTAACAGAAGCGGTAATACGCCGCATTGCATCGCATTACGATGAGAGTGTGTTGCGCGCCATGCAGGATTTAGGCGAATTAAGTTTGGCGACCAAAGAAACCACAGAAACCGCTGCTGAAAAATTACGCCCTATATTAGGTGCAATTGGCTCAGAGGTCATAGTAGGATTCGATCAAGAAACCAGTGAATATCGTTTAGAAATCAATAAGTTCGTGCATGGTAACTTGCAATGCTGCGTTATCAATGCTGAATTCTTAGGTTCGGGCGATTATCGTCAAATCAGCAAAATGTCAGTCATGCTACAAGGTTTGCTAGGCGAGGGCGCCGTAATCAAACGTGGTGAAAAAGAAAATGCAGTCACTACCTTTAAACAAGCGCTAGATTGGTTGTTAGAAGAAGCTAAACACAACCTTAACATCCAGCGCTATAAAGGTTTAGGCGAGATGAACCCATCGCAACTATGGGAAACCACTATGGACCCAACGGTTCGCCGCTTGTTAAAAGTGCAGATTGACGATGCGATTGCCGCAGATGAAATCTTTACCACGCTAATGGGCGATAATGTAGAACCTAGACGTGCATTTATTGAAAGTAATGCTCTAGGTGCAAATAACTTAGA
This sequence comes from Pseudomonadota bacterium, assembly GCA_040389995.1. Taxonomy (GTDB): domain Bacteria; phylum Pseudomonadota; class Gammaproteobacteria; order Burkholderiales; family Methylophilaceae; genus Methylotenera. The sequence continues at coordinate 5,249 of JAZJZG010000136.1, forward strand.
TATTTAACTATGTAGTTTCTCTGTAGGATTTCATAATAAATGAAAAATTAGTCAAAAGTGAAAAAAATAATCATCATTATATAAAAACTTACTTTTATCTTAGTTGTTTATTTTTGACTATAGAGTTGGATCTCACCAAAATATAGATACATCTCAAAAATTTGATTTATCATAAATAATAAAAGCCCTTAAAATGGGCTTTTATTATTTTGAGAGTCTCAGATACCAGTGACCGTTTTCGGCCCTGAGCAGACATTCAATGTTTGCTCCTAGAGCACAGAGAAAAGGCAACATAATTTATTCTGGTTTTGATTTCTTGTTTGACTCGCTTCGAGTTATGCTATTACCATGCAGAATGGACCATTTACTATCCAATTAACACCAGAAGAAATCGAGCTTGTCGATGCAATCAAATTCGATCCGCAGGACACGCTCGGCAATATTCAAGCCTATCATGCCAACGGTGATCTGGTAGTCCAGTTTGTAGAAAGCTTGCTCAAACGCAACGCCATACCAGATCAGCGACTAAAGTACTTTTCTGATCCTGAGTATCACGTAGGCGGTCGTGGTAACTCACGGCAAGTATTATTTTTACGCAACGCTGGTAGCCATGACAAAATGATACGCCACGGCCACTTCCTCAAATACCTGCGCTACTTCATTCATGGTGCCGACCTGCCGTTGCCAATAATCACCGCTTACGCCCGCGAAGTCGAAAATTGTAATCCAATAACCTCAGGCGATATTGAAACTTTGACGGCAGCGGCCCGACAACTGGCTCGCACCCACCAACTTGAACCGAAATCGGTGGCAGAAGAATTTTACAAGCTTTGCCTTGATCTGAACCTTAGTCCGAGTGATGCTACTTATATCCGCTCCTCAGTTTTGAAAATCCGCCCCTAACTCTAATGACTAAAAGATCGCGTAAGCCGAGTTTGTCATCTCTGATGACCAAAAAACTCGATGGTCTTTCTCCGGGCAAGGCATTGGAATTAATTGGGTTGATTATAGACTCAGGCGGTGACATAAAATCACAGCCCGCACTTGACCATGCCAGCGCACTGCTTGACCAATTTCAATTGGGTGAAGTGCTTGACCAATATGCGAGTCAAGCCCATTATTTCCGTGCCAACCTTTGGAATGCTAGACGTCGTATGTCCGTAAATTGGCAAACTTGGCTTTGGAAGAGTGATACCATTGATGGTGAAATTTTTGAGCTACGGCGAGCAATAAGACATCCAGGCTTTATTGAATTAAATGTAATAGTACAGGCGCAAATTTACACCAACCTTGGCAACATCCTTAACCATATAGGCCGATTTGTCGAGGCAATTGAATACTGGGATCGCGCACTTGTTGTTGTTCCTGGTTTCGCGATGGCTAGCGGAAATCTAGGTATTGGACTTGCATACTATGCAAGTGCATTGCATGATTCCGGCCATCAAGACGTGTTGATGATCTTCGCAGCGCGTTCACTTTCAATGGCACTTGATAAAGAGGCAATATACGACAGCCCCGACAGTCTAGTTGCAATTGAACATTTCTCAAATCGGCTTGCAGCCATATGCAATTATTATAATATTCCGCAGATGACCGTAGATTTCGATCTAGAAAATCACCCGATGGGCCGAGGGAAAAAAGAGCGCGAGTATCGGCGATGGTGTTTGAATCAGCGCCTTTTCATCAACCCTCTTAATGATGTTGGCTCTAATCCAATCGCGGCTCATGATGTGATGACGTTGCCATCAATCACGGTTGGTATAGATGACGGGCCAGGGCCACCATATGTAATTCACCACTTCAATATTATCAAGCAGGAGTTTTGCGCCGCACGATTCGCATTGTATGAAGGAATGAACTCGGAGGGTGTACATTTCTCTGATCGAGGCGTTTTACTTTTTAATACACTCGATTATCCGGCATTTGGTTACGGCGTTGAGCGCATAAAAATGGCGTTTCGTGGCGCTTATGCAGTATTTGACAAAATTGCTTTTCTTTTAAACGCCTATTTTGCTCTGGGTCATTCTGAGAAAACTGTGAATTTCCGTAAAGTGTGGCTTGACAAAGGCAAGGGTAAAACTCTGCATCCCTCACTTGATGGCATGGCGAATTGGCCTTTACGGGGATTGTTCTGGCTTTCGAAAGACATTTTTGAGGATAATTTTAAGGAACTCACTGAGCCCGACGCGCAATTGTTATCAGAGTTGCGTAACCATATGGAACATAAATTTGTATCGGTGCATGATAACTTTTTGCGTACCATGTCGCCATTCATGTCGGAAACACCAAAAGTAGGTGTCTTTGATATTTCTGTGGACGATCTAATCTCCAAGACCTTGCGGCAACTTAAGCTGGCTCGTGCTGCAATTATCTATCTTTCGCTTGCTGTTTACGCTGAAGAGAAACGGCGCAAACTTGAGAAAGGCGAAAATAAGTTTACAGTGCCAATGATTCTCGACATATGGGAAGATGACTGGAAACGGCGAAATTTGTAGATGAGTATTCCATGTGAAACAAACTTGCATACTCAATAACTTATAATTTAATAAATGCTTGCTAAAACACTATCACACCTTCTTGTCGAGCTTTGCAGCAGTAGTGACGTAACTACTGATAGCTATCATGATATGGACCTACGATTTGAATCGCTACGAGCCAGTGCAAAACTGCCACGCGGGCGAGAAAAACGTGGGTGTCCGCTTACCGATGAACAGATTGTTAATGCCTTGCTCGGACTGGTGGCCTCTAGGCCTGACTGGGCTGGCCATGTGGTAGCCGTAATCGCAAAACTCAAAGCGGTGGGCGGAGCAATCGAAGCATTCGGCAACGCAAAAACTATTACCGATGCGCTCTGTTACATTCTCACCAATGAAGAAGCTCGGGCAAGCATCATTGCAATACGGCTTTCGGCAGCAGAGACTGGGACGAACAGCCATGGGCTTGCGGTTATCACTTATGAACATAATGGCGAACGGCATAAACATTCATTTGTACGAAATGAGGCCGTATCGCTTCTTCAAGCTGGTGCTAGCTTTGACGCCGAAAAACGCAATTCCCCCGTTAGTAGAGAGTTGGTTTTAAATAAGTGGTTTTTCGAAGAGTTATCGCGGAAAATCGCAATGGCAAGGGAATTTCCGTCGTCAGCAATTGACGATGGCTCGGAATACGACAAGGAAGATGCGGAGCAAGCCCGCCTACTTCGATTAGGTGCTAAGTCCTCATCGCGCTATTTGAATATTGGAGTCGATAATCAGGTAACTTGGCCACGTGAGGAAATGCTAATCAAGTTTGATCGCTACACACTTGTTTTGATGCCTAAGAGCCCTAACCATACGCAATCGGTTCACATTGACTTGCACGCAAACCAACTGAGTTCAGAAGCGGCAATGACAGTTATTAATCGCTTTCTCAGTCTGCTGACCTGGTGCGACGATCAATATGCAATTATGCAGGATGGCTGGTC
>JAZJZG010000136.1:8721-21906 GCA_040389995.1 Pseudomonadota bacterium
TGCCTTCATTACTACCGACTATTGGGTCTTCAATCGGGAGATACCCGCATCGGATGAGGTCCGGCGCGCCCTCGCACTTTATCGTGAAGGCAGAAATGCCGAGCAGAATTTCATGATCAGCTATGCTGTGCTTAGTTATTTCAAAGTGCTGGAAATCCACTATCCAGAAGGAAAAGATATCCGTTCTTGGATTGCAAAAACCTTTCCGCTCCTTGAAAACTCCCTTAATGAAAGCTGCGTAAAGACATTTTTAGAGGCGTGTGGCAAAGAAGACGTAGAACAGTATCTTTGGAAAGCTTGTCGATTAGCTGTGGCGCATGTACGAGAAAAGCATCCATCTGACCCAGACATCGTTCAGGAGCTTCATAGATTGCACAATGCTGCCGATATTATGCGCCAATTAGCCCGCCATTTCATAATGTCAGAGCTTGAGGTATCGGACTCCCCGTTGCGTGATATCTACACAAAGCCTGCGAAAAACAAGGTGGAGTCGTAAGTCCATGGCTCTGCAGGTCACCAAGCGCTGCCATTGGGTCCCGCAATCTTACTTAAAAGCGTTCGCGGCTGATGAGGATAGACAGCGCGTCTGGCGGTTCAGCAAGAATGAGGGTGAACCAGAACTAAAACGAATCGATAAGGTTGCTGTGAAGTATCATCTTTACGCTCCAATGGATCCTGATGGACGACGTGACGACGCATTAGAAAAGAAATTAGCCGATCTCGAAAGTTGGTTCGGCGACCCAATGTGGAAGGCGATTTGCACCGACTTCCCTGACTTTTCGCTGAAACCGCTTCGCAAGATGGTAGCCCTTCTGGTAGCCGTGATGTGGTTACGGACTCCGAAGCAATTTGAACTCTGGAAGTCGATGCACCAGCAATTTGCAGACTTTTTGGACAGCAGAGACAGTCTGCCCGATGCTATTATTATCAATGATAAACGGGTAGAAATTGATCACTCATCTTGGCCTGCTTATCGAAACGCCAGCGAAGAAGACATGAAGCGAGCATGGAATGAGTGGCTTGGTCAGTCAGCCGAGATCGCCAAGCTATTTCTCGAAATGCGTTGGGCCATTCTCGTGAGTGAGACACCCGTATTCATTACCTCGGACAATCCTGTTATGGTGGGTGACACTATCGGCCCTCATCGCGGATTGAAGCATCCTGATGCAATTGTCACCTTTCCGCTAAGTCCTACACGCGTGTTGATAATGGATAATCGCCATAGCGAGCCCGATGCACAGTTCTATACTCTGAACCATGATCCTGCTGCGACTAACCTACTAATCTGGCGCAACGCAATAGATCATATGTTTTCGCCTAGAAACCCGGACGAAATTTGCGCCGAGATGGTAGCCGATGCCGAGCGCAGAGGATTCGAATAAGACTGGGGAAGACCCCAGCGCGAATTACCTCCCAACTAATACAGGTTTTTGCTAATTACTTGCTTAAATCAGGCTGCATGAATTTTTTCTTTTTAGCAACACGGTAGTCATTCTCAAGCTGCTACATAACATCGCTCAATGGCTTGGCCAACCCACGCGATAAATGTACCAGTGTTTTCAGTACAGATCTTCTTTGCCCTAGTTCTAGAATTGAAATGTAGTTACGATCCAAGTCCGCATCCTGCCCAGGACCGGACCATGAATCGGTTTCGTGCAGACCTATTGCCCACTTGTTAAATATCGAGCACCATAGGCACATGCAAACTGAGTATCTCGGCCTTCTTAGTGAGCCAGTCCAACAGTTCATCCATGAGGTGGAGAAAGGTGCGGGTGTTGACATCAAAGTTATCCTCGACCTCAAACAGAATGAAGGAGGAACGACTGGTCAGGGCAAGCTCGCAATCGACATCGATGCCCAAAGCATACAACTTTTCGCACCGACTAATGGGTACTTCCCCGCTGGGGCCGTTCGACATGAAGTACTGCATGTGCAGCGGTTTCATGTCGAGGGAGTTCCCAAGCTAGTTTTAGCAGATAACGAAGAGTGGGATAAAGGTTTTTCTGATGGGTTGGGTAACCTCGATAATGCCGTTGAGCACGTAGTTATAGTTCCTGTGGAACTTCAATTCCATCCAGAGCGCCGCACCCATTGGGAGGCAGTGATACATGAGGTATGCTTAGGGCTTCCCAATGTACCCGAAGGCGAGCGGCGAATTGCGGTTTGTCTACATTGGACATTCCTTCGGCATGTCCTCCCTAGCTCGCCTTCAGTTGATATCGTGAGAAATTTTGCGAATGACCATGCGTTGTTAGAAATGGCCGAGCACTTTGCCGATCAGTTTGTTGCTGCAATGGCCAGCAAGGAAGAGATTGTTAGCCTCCTTTATCGCACCTTTCCCGAAATTCCATTGAACCGTGCGGCTTTGGAATACATAAACAGCATTACGGGAACTTACCAAAAGCCAATTCCATAGTTCGTAATACAATCAAATGACCATTCTGGGCCGAAATTAGCTAACGGGATTGTCTCTAATAATTTACGAAGAATTATTATCAAAGCCTTACATGTAAGAAGTTTTGCAGCAAAAGTATCACAAGATATTTTTTACAGCATCGAAAAATTTCAGGTGCTGCAATAAATTAATACTCAGAATATTGACACGTTACCTGCATACTTAAATATCAATACCACATTAAATAATAACATATAAATCAACATCTTACGTTTGACTCTCTGGAAATATACGAGTATTGTTGTTGTAATAAATGCCATTTAAGAGTTTGCGGATATGAGCAGTCCTTTCTCAGTTTTTCTAAAAAATATACGCTTGCGCAATAGCCAACGCCAAAGTGAAATGGCCGAAATATTGGGTTATGAGCAAGCCTATATCTCATCTGTCGAATTAGGAACAAAACCACCTAGCCAGGAGTTCCTTAACAGGCTGTCTACTACATATCTCAATGATCGAGATCAGTCAGAAATGATGCAGGAAATACAGGAATCTAAACGGAGATTTGTTTTGCCTGTAGAAGTTCCTACTGAAACGTATCGGCTATGTAGTGACCTCTGGGGAAAAATTGATCGGTTACATCCAGCCCAAATTAAAGCCATACGTGAATTGTTAAAGCTTGATGAATTGATGGCTAATACTCGTATTGTAAGCAACGAGAGGATTAGGCGAAGAGCCAGGGAGGAATCCAAAATGTAAACGGGCTAAACTTTGCAGCTTAACCCGTCCGGAGCCGATTAACGGCAGTACTTCTCGTGTGGTGCTAGAAGTATCTCTCACAGCAGTCGGTTGGTCAAGACCTGCGCATTAAATTTCCACGGACATACTAAGTTAGCTTTGGTTAAACAACCACAGTATGGGAGTTACTACGCCCAAAACTTGGTAAATTCCCTCCGATAATCCCGGAGGTCTGTAGTGTTGTTTTCCTTAAATTCGTATGGGAGAAATATCATGGCAGTCAGAAAAGTTGTAACCAGAACGGGTAGAGGTTTCAGAGGGCGATTTCAGTCACGGAAAATGGGACGGCCGATTGACTGGGAGTCACTTCTAGAACAGGACGCAATTTACCATTTCGAATTTTGTACGCAAGTCGTGTCATATCAGGAGCAGCCAGAAATGATCGAGTTTTGGGTCGAAGGTAAACGGCATGTTTATTTCCCAGACTTTGAACTGGTTTTGCGCAATGGAGAGATCATCCATGTGGAGGTGAAGCCAAAAAATAAACTCAAGGATCCGGATATTAGAAAAAGACTTCAGCATATTGAAGCGCATTATCAACGCAGAGGCATACGATTTTTGATCCTCACTGAAGATCAAATTAGAAACAAAGTCGTGTTGGATAACCTTAAACAACTGGCTTATCACTGTCGATGGGAACATGACGATGAGGAATTGTTGGCGGCGACAGAGGCCATGATCATACTCCCAGCAGCAACAGTGGATGGTGCGAAGGCGGTATTGGGAAGTGAGCGCGATGTGTACAGATTGCTTGCAGCTAGTGCTTATGTATGTGATCTGCATCAGCCAATCAACGGACACACCGCGATATGGGCAGCCAGCGGGGAGAACAGCTATGTTACGTTTTCTCTTTAAGCGAGGTCTTAAGATTCGCTGTGGTCTAAAAGAATGGAGTCTGCAAAAGAAGATGCCCAATGGACATCTTTACTTCGAAACCCAAGAAGGTGAGCCGTTAAGTGTTTCACAAGCGGAGTTTTACCGGAAGTATCTGGCAAAGGAGTGGATCGTTGTAGATGATGGACTGTTGGATGGCAAGTTTTTCTATGAAGCCTCTCCGCGAGATCTTCAGACTTTTTCGAAAAAGCAGCAACAGAAAGCCATGCGCAAATTTGAATATCTGACGGCGATAATACAACCCAGTGGAAGATTCATTTCATCACCTGCGCAATTGAAACCGATGATTAAAGGGGTTGCGGCACGGATTCATGATCTCAATCCACCTAGCACAATATCCGTCTACCGATGGTATAGGCGGTACCAGAATGGAAAAAGTGTGATTAATCTGGTTGACCAAGATGAACAAAAAGGACGGCGAACAAAACTTGGAGGTGACATTCTGGAAATTCTCCACAGCGCTGTTGAAGAGGTTTATCTCAATCCACAGAAAAACACAGTTGAAGCTGTCTATGAAAAAGGTCGCGGCGAGACAAGAAGGCTCAATATGAGTCGTCCAAATATCACCCCATTGAAACCTCCCAGCAGGTCAACAGTTTACCGCTACATCAAAAGTCTGGAAACCTACAGTGTAGACGTAGCACGTCTCGGTAAGGCAGAAGCAGACAGGAGATTCAGTATTGTTACGGGAGAACAGGCGACGGATCGGCTACTGGAACGCTGGGAAATAGACCATACACCATTGGACCTTATTCTTGTTATGTATCTTGCTGATGGTCTGCATACGATTGGTCGACCTTGGATCACGGTCATTCTAGACAAATATAGTCGCATGGTGATGGGGTTTTACATGTCGCTGCATACGCCATCTGCTCAATCGGTCATGAAATGCCTGAAACACTCCATTGAACTCAAGGACGAATTTATAGCACAGTTTGACGATATTAAATCTATTTGGCCAGCGCATGGTCTTCCAGAAACACTTGTTTGTGATAATGGTATGGATTTGCATGCATCAGCTGTTGTTCAGGTCTGCCATGAACTTGGTATACAGCTACAGTTTTGCCCCGCCAAATCTCCTAAATACAAGGGGTCTATTGAGCGTTTTTTTCGGAGGTTAAATGAGGAGCTGATTCATACCCTACCAGGGACGGTTTTTTCCAACCCGAAGCAGCGAGGAGATTACCCGTCAGAGCGCATGGCTTGTATCGATATGGAGACTCTGACTAATATCGTCACCAAGTGGATCGTGGACATCTATCATCAGACACCACATAAAACACTCAAGACCACTCCACAAGCAAAATGGCAGGAGGGCCTAAAATATCGCACTGGTATAGAACTACCTGCTGATCCGCAGCAGCTATCCATCATCATGGGCATCCCCGCGGAGAGAACGTTGTTTCACTACGGTCTTGAAGTTAATAAGTTGTATTACAACTCTCAGTCTCTGCAATCAATTCGCAGACAACATGGACAGAATATCCGCGTAAAGCTTAAGTATTACGAAGACAATCTGGGATATATCCATGTATTTGATCCTATTCACAAGGAGAGTTTCCAGGTTCCGGCCATCAAACAGAATTACGCCTCTGGCCTGACACTGGACCAGCACGAAGCCATCAGTCGTTTGTTAAATGAAACTGGTGACGAAAAGGCCGGCGATATTTTCGAGCGTAGAGAGGAGTTAAAGGTGCTGATATGCAAAGCACAAAAAAGCAAGAAAATGGCTCAGCGTAAGCGCAGTGCTGTACTTGAAGGGGTGGATAGTGAACAGCCAACTGGCAGACTTCGCAAAAAAACACGCATGTCAGCTACAAATGTTCCGGCAATAAAAACAGTACCAGCTATAACTCCTAATCTTTCAAGAGAGCTGCCCACGTTGAAAATAACATCAAGACTTGACTTCCCAAATCAGAATACTCTCTGGGAGAGTGACCATGCATGATAACAGCACAGAAACTCTTCTAAGATTTTCTATTCGTCATAGCATTATTGAACATACTGCCTATATTATGGCAATGCAGAAAATAGAGCAGATACATCAGCGATCCCGACTGGCTAAGATTGCAGGCGGGCTTCTCATTACCGGACATACAGGATCAGGCAAGTCTACAGTCAAGGCGCAGTATGCTGAGCGCTATCCTAGGGAGGAGGCTATAGATCGTACAATAATAAGAGTACTGGTTGTTGACACTCCATCCAGTCCAACTGTTCGTAGTTTGGTGACGGCCATGTTAGTTGCTCTGGGTGATCCGGTAAGCCATAGGGGTACGGCAGAAGAAAAGACTGAAAGGCTGTACAAGCTGATCAAAGGCTGTGGCGTTGAACTTTTTATAATCGATGAATTTCAGCATTTCCTTGATCGTGGCAAGCTTAGCGAGGCGTGTACAGTTACAGACTGGCTTAAGAACCTTATCAACCGGGTTAACGTTTCTGTCATATTGATGGGTCTTCCAAGAAGTAATTATGTGCTTGAATTGAACGAGCAACTGAGGCGACGGTTTACCAGCAGCTATTCACTGGACTCATTTGCATTTTCACATATGGATGACATTCAGCAGTTTCGCGCCGTACTTAATGCTGTTCAGCAACAACTTCCAATTCCTAGCCATATGTTGAGTGAGTACGAAATGGCAAAGCGATTTCACATTGCAACTCATGGGTTAATAGACTATCTGGCGAAGCTGATTGATGGTGCTATACAGATAGCAGCCCTTCGACATCTTAAGGCGCTTGATCAACGTACATTTTCAGAAGCCTTCGTGGAAACTGTGTGGCGTGACTGCCCTTCTGAACTCAATCCATTTAATGTAGATGCATTGCTTAAGCCACTTACTGGGCGAGGAGAGCCATTTAGTTTTGTGTCTGAGGAGCTCAATACGGCGCTGTTCCAAAAACTAAAGCGCATAGGCCGTAAGAAAGTGGAGGTGCTCCCATGATACGTATACAGATAAACTCAGAGGTAAAACTGTTACTCAAGCCCAGACCATTTGTAAGTGAGAGTTTGGCGGGATACCAACTCCGGTTGGCGGAGGTCAACGGCTATTCAAGTGGAGTTTGGTTATCTAAGTATTTTCTGGGTACATCAAGAATAACCATTCGCGCGTCAGAGCATATCATCAGAGTAGCTTGGATACTTGGATTACAGCCAAAGGAGATGGATCGACTGGCATATGCTTATGATGATGTGCAACCCAGTGGCTACATCCGATATTTTGGACAAAAACTGCACTTGAGGCATGTCAAAATAAAGTCTCCGGCCCTCTGTCCCCACTGTCTTAGAGAAATGGCAGTAATCAATGGATTCTGGGATTTAAAGTTCGCGGTGGCCTGTCCGCTCCACAGCTGTAGATTGGTTGATTCCTGTCAGCAGTGCGGAGAACGTATAAGTTGGAATCGCAGTAAGATCTGCGAATGTCCGAAGTGCAAGTTCGATTATCGTGACTCCTTGACGGAGATAGCCTCTCCTGATGTCATGGAGATAGTCAGGCTGCTCTACAGTACTGCAAACACTTCCCTATTGACGGTACATAGTGATGACTCTTGCTTTGCAATGCCCATTGCGGCATTAAAATCAGAAAGCCTGATTACCCTTATCTGGATGCTGAGTTTTATCAGCAGAAGCATAAATATGGAAGCAGAAAACTCATCAGACAAGGCGCTGAATTGTAACTTAAGCCGTTTGTCCCGGGAGTATCATGAGGTTTGCAAGGCTGCCTATTTCCTGAATGATTGGCCGACTCGTTTGATTGATGGCTTGTACGTGACGATAGCCAGTATAGATAGTCAGGCCAGATATGCGGCAACAAAAGTTTTGCTTGTGGCTATAACACGTCCCAATATGCCCCTCCTTTTTCAGAAGTTGGGTCAGGTATTTATTGAGTCGGCAACGTTCGTACACAACAGGAGTTTCTTGGTGGATCAGCAAACGCTAGAACTTGTTAAGCTGAAAGTAAGCACTTGCTTCTAATTAGGCCTTTGCCAGTCACTGGTGAAAGTTTGCGTGGCTATCTGCTGCGCGTAGCTGATAGTAATGGTCTCGCAGGTTTAAGATTGTTATTAGATCAGGTGAATATAGACGCCCCAGAAAATGAACTGGAAGCAGTTGCAGCGTTTATGGGGCGATCTAAAAACGATCTCAAACGTCTTACTGGGGTAGTGCCGAAAGCGGATGCCAGCCGTGGAGGCCTGCAGCATGCCCTCGGGCTGCCAATCAGGTTTTGGAATACTAGTTATCCCAGATTCTGCCCAGTTTGTCTGGAAAAGTCTAATATCTGGCAGGCACAGTGGGAGTTGGCGCTGGTAGTAGCGTGCCCTATCCACAGGTTAAGATTGGTTGACCAGTGCCAAAAATGCCATCAAGTAATTCGCTGGAGCCGTAAACATCTTATGCAATGTGATTGCGGGCAATCATTGACCGAAATCACTGCGGAGGGCTGTACTGAAGAGGAGTCAGGCATTTCGGTCAGGCAGATGCATCTCCTTCTGCCTGAAGTATTTGAGGAGCCGATGGAATATGATGTTCTGAAATCACTTGGCCTGAATGACCTTACTTGTTTGCTTTGGTTTATTGGAGGTTATGTCAGCGGTATATCCGCCAAGCCGCTCAAAATTACAGGTGTGTACCGGGTGGAAGTAGCGTTGCAGCTGATGAATGCGGCAGGTGCAAGTTTTACCTGTTGGCCAAAAAACTTTCATTCCTTTATGTACGAATTTGGTGACTTTGGTGGAAATTCAAACAATATGACGGGTCTGATGAAGCGGTTTGGTTTCTTTTATCACTCTCTTTACAGAAATTTCGAAGGTGAGAAGTTTGCGTTCCTGCACAAAACGTTTGAGGATTTTCTCAAGGAGTATTGGCCAGGAGCTTTTGCTAAGCGTAATCGTAGGCTGTCTAATGAATTGATTCAGGATCACCGAATGCTAGCACTTCCAATGGTGGCGAAGGAATTAAGGGTGACCAGAAAAAAGATAAAACAAATGATAGCTAATGGCCAGCTAGCTGCTAGTACATACATTACTTCTTCGGGCAGAAAAGTCATTTCTATTGATCGAGAAAGTCTGCTTATGCTTAAATCCGCGCAAACAGATTGGGTTACTTTTGCAGAAGCTAGAAGCATGCTGGGGCTTAGTAAAAAGCGTTTTAGGAGCCTGATGGATATGGACGTAATGAAGGCGGTGTCCGGACCAAAGATAGATGGGTCAGCGGTTTGGAGGTTTTCCAGAACAATAATCGAAACAATATTGAGTAAGCCTGAAGCCATTACAATTAAATAACTATAAATGAACACATATTAGTGAAGCTCTTGGAAGAGGTGTTTCTGGAATTTATCCTTAGAAATCCAGCATCTCATTACGTTGTGGTCGATTGGAAGGATATTTATGTTGTTATTTCTTGATACTGAATTTACCGATTTCATAGACCGCGATTTAATTAGCATTGCTTTGATTAGCGCAGATGGCGAGCATGAGTTTTATGGGGAGCGCACCGATTTTAATTATGATTCATGCAGTGACTTTGTACGATCTGCAGTATGGGAACATTTGGGCAAATTTCCAGACGCGAAGTATAAGAAGCATCAATTAGCCGAACGTTTGCGTGAGTGGCTCACTGCACTGCCATTCGACGTGACCATTGCTTGCGACTCTTTCGTTGATTATGAGTTGCTTCAGAAGTTATTGGACGGTGACTTGCCAACTAATATCACCAGCTACTATGACATGCATGCGTTGATGGAGAAACCAACTTTCAATAAGTCCGTTTGCAAATATCATGCGGTGCCAGAACAGCCTTGGCATCATGCTCTGCATGATGCACGGGCGCTTCGTTTAGGATGGTTAGCTTGGGATATGCAGTCTGGCAGGTTTGGAATGCGCAGACATATGCCAATCAGTGAATTAAAAGCCAAGGAAACTGATAAATTACCAAATTCGCGCGATGACGCACTAGAAATCGAAACGCTTAATTGGCTTCAAAAAGTTGCAGATACGAAGGGTTGGGAATAGATTCGTTAAAGTATTTATAACGCAATAGCTTTGTATAAATTGGTGTCCACTACAGAGTGGGAAGTCCAATAAATTGAGGAAGACAAAATACTTATTTACGAGACAAACTGCTTAGCACAGGAAAATTTAATGAGTGAATCAAACCAAACATTACACCCACAAGAACTTGCAAGACTACGCGGATTGTTAATGGCAAGATATATTGTAGCTACTATTGATATATCAATTATTCGAAGAACATGTCTTGAAAGTATTGTACGTTGGAGATCCCAAGGTACAAATAGCGTGTTATGGGATGATTGGGTGAAATTGCTTATTGGCGGATCTGACCAAAAACTTATTAATGCACTGACAGATGATACAGATGAATGGTGTAAGAATTTAAGACGGGCTGGACCTTATGCTGCTCTGATAGATCCGACGATTAGGGAGTATATATTTTCTAAAGCTCTTACAGATATGCCGAGCGTGGAAGCGCTAATTAGTTTAAAGTTATCAAATAAATAAGGTTGTTACGATACATAATAGTAGATCTTTTTTAAGAAAACTGATAAATTGGTTTTCATCTAGGATATAGCTAATTGTTGACGTTTATGAAACCACTTGTTATTAAAAATAAAAAAAATCTGCTAGTAGCTGAATCAAGTGGTTTCGATAAAAGCACTATTTGGCATGGAGATGCAGAAAAACTTCTTAGTGCACTTACTCCAGACAAACCACTATTCAATTTAGTTGTTACATCCCCACCTTACAATATTGGTAAAGAATACGAGCAACGTAAAGCGCTTGACGAGTACCTTACTTGGCAGGAGTCAATTATTACCAATGTAGTTTCCCACCTTCCCGAAAATGGAAGCATATGCTGGCAAGTTGGTAATTACATTGAAAATGGTCATATTGTTCCACTTGATATTGAACTGCACCCAATTTTTCGGAATCTGGGTCTAAAATTGCGTAATCGGATTGTATGGAGGTTCGGACACGGATTACATTCTAAGAAACGATTTAGTGGCCGATACGAGTTGGTTATGTGGTACACCAAAGGTGACAACTATACCTTTAATCTTGATAAAGTTCGGGTAGATTCAAAATATCCAGCCAAGCGTCATTACAAAGGCCCAAATGCTGGTAAAGTCTCTAGTAATCCATTGGGGAAAAATCCAGAAGATGTTTGGGATGAATTTGCGCACGACATATGGCAAATACCGAATGTAAAAGCAAATCATGTAGAAAAAACAGGTCATCCATGTCAGTTCCCTGTAGGTTTAGTTGAAAGACTAATTCTTGCTTTAACAAACGAAAATGATTTGGTGTTCGATCCTTTTGCTGGAGTAGGTTCAACGGGAGTAGCTGCAGCATTACAAAATAGAAAATTTTTAGGTTGTGAACTTGTTTCTGATTACATAAAAATAGCCGAACAAAGAATTCAAGATGCTTTTGATGGTAATGCTAAATATAGACCTCACGATAAACCTATTTATGATCATACAAAGTCAAAGCTGTCGATTAAACCTAAATAATAAGAAAGAGTGATTAATGCGGATAAAAGAATACTTTCATCAAGAAAAGTTATCTCAAATTGATAAATCAATTATTCAGAATATTAGGGACACACTTCAAGCTTTGGAGTGGCAAAAACGCCATTCATCTAAAGACTTTCGCGATACGCTATTAAAATCTCTAGGTACATTTGGTTGGTCAAATCGAGTTAGGATTGATCAGCGATCAAAAATTAATATAACCTCTGTTCTAAACGATGTTGGCTTATGCCTACAAACAGGCAATATGAGTCGATTCTATGCCGATTTGCTAAAGCTAGAAACCATCTACAGAAAGGAAATTATTCAGGGTGCAATTTACATACTTCCTGATAAAGATTGGGCTAAAAAATTAGGGGCAAATAGAGCCAATTATGAGCGCCTAGTAGAGGAACTAAAGATATTTGAAGCGACAGTGACTATTCCAATAATGATCTTTGGAATATCAGGAGAGAAATAAAATGCTACAGTTTGGCTGGCCTTATCCTAAAAGAAAAGAGTTATTAGAGAAGCTTGCTAATAGTACAAGTGTTAGAACGCAACTTGTCCCATCTTTTCAAGGGAAAAATGATTATTACAAAGTTTTCTCTGTTTCCATAGACTTGCCTAAATATCGACTTGGAAACGGGCGCACATACGCTGCCCAAGCAGAATATTTAGCTACTCATCCTAGCGCTCCCAAAGACTTATTTGAAAAAGATTTGGAATCGGACGAAGCACAAATGATTCAACATGAATTGTTGAAAAAAATGCTTGGGAAGAATGAGAAAGATCTAATTGATTATTTTAAAGACACTGAGCAGACCGATGCATTAATTCTGACTCATGACGGTTTTGTTGTTAATGGCAATCGACGCTTATGCAGCATGCGTGAGTTGCTTGCAACTGATGCAGACACCTACAAAAGATTTGAACATATTGATATCGTTATTTTACCTCCAGCCGATGAAAAAGATATCGATGAGCTCGAAGCTACTTTGCAAATTTCACCAGACATTAAAGAAGAGTACACTTGGTATGCTCGTGGACTCAAGTATAAGAAAAAGCGTTTTCTACATGGATATACAGTTGCTCAATTAGCCAGAATAGATAAAGTCGAGGACAATGAAGTTGAGGATCTAATAGATCTTCTTAGTTACGCGGATGCCTATTTAGCCGACCGTGGTTGGCCTGATGAGTATCATCGACTGGAGCAAACAAAGTATGCATTTATGGAACTCAGGAAATCTAGAGAAAAGCACTTCAAGTCTGTTCCTGAAAAGAATTGTTTTGAGAAGCTAGCCTATTGCCTAATTGATGATAGCGCAAATGGTGGTAGGCTTTACGAAACTATTCCTTCAGCAGCTAAATATTTTGATGCTTTTGTTACCAGACTACGTGACGACTTTGACCTAAAACCAAAACCGATTGCTACCAAAGCTGGCTTTTCAGATTTATTTGGAGAATTAGAAGAATCGACGCTTGGCGATGTATTAGAAACGTTGTCTGATCCTAGCAAATATACTCAAATACGAGATATTGCAATGGATGTTGTCACTGCCGAGAAATTAAAAA
>JAZJZG010000137.1:0-734 GCA_040389995.1 Pseudomonadota bacterium
AATAGGCTTCCGAGCCATGGTCCACCAATGCCAATAATCGCCTCCTGGCGCCGGTCCATGCCTTTGGGAGCGCTAATCATGGCGCCCACGAATGGTATAAAAACCATTCTGCCGGCCTTAAAGCCCACCCGGTTGATAGCAATAACATGACCCAACTCATGCACGAACATTAGGGCCACAATGGTAATAGCCAGCGAAATGCTATAAGCTACCGAGTAGGCGAATACCGATATCGCAATAGATATCATGGTGATCAGGGGTTTTGCAAACTTTAGTAGTTTTAAAACCTTGATTGCCTTTATGATCTTGGTCGATTTGAGAGTTAAAACAATAGCAGTACTGTATTTTCTATTGAACTTCATGGTTTTCGATTTGTTAGTTTGGCCAGCTTTGCCCGGTAATTTGCTTCATAATTCAGCCAGAACTGGGCATCGATGCCGAGAACGTTTTCAAGCTGATCTGCAATAAATTTGTTTATAGGTGTTTTGCCTGTAATAATATCGTTTATTTCCTCTGGCAACCGATCCATTGCTATTGCAAAATCCAGAAGATGCATTCCTTTAGCCTTCAAGGTTTCTTGTATCGTATCCCCAGGGCAAGTCAGCAGCTCCAGTTGGTCTTTGTATTGCTGATCCAAATCGTCAAGATGCTTGTCAACATAGTCTTTGATTTCCTGCGGCGTCTCTGCAATTATCTTATGGAAGTTTAGCGTTTTGTCCTGTTCGGATGGGTTT
>JAZJZG010000137.1:744-2077 GCA_040389995.1 Pseudomonadota bacterium
AGATCATCTACTGCTTGCTTATGCTCAATGTTTATTATTTTTTCGTATCCACAACATGTCGGCCATGTTACACACACCTCACACTCGCCGTCTTTAACGAACCTACAAGGCTCAGACTTTGGCATTACCTCCTCTATTGGCAGGTAATGCTTTGCGGCATACTGCTGATAGACCTGATAAGTGTTGACTTTATCAAGATCATCATTAGTATAGCGCTTGTCTGATTGTTCGCAGTAATAACACAAATACCAAACCCAAAAGTGCTCGCCTTTGAATTCCATATTAGCCTTGATGCATTGTATGGGCATATGCTTGCCGGTGTGTGGTGATTTCATACATCTAATTGTTTAATCTCGTAACTCCAGTCATTGTCATGCTTAAAGGGTACGAACCTAACCCATTTGCCATTTGACAAGCCCTGAAACTCAATGGTGGTAGGGTCTAAACCTAACTGCTCCAGCCTATCCCAATATATTAGCAGCCAATGGCGTTGCAATTACGGAACATCATTGCCATCCTTGTCTCGTACAGATACGCCGCCGTTAGGCCAGAATGTTATTTTAGCCGGTTGGTTCATGATTGTGGTTTTTTTCGCTTTTCGAAATAACGTACAATAGGTACTAATATGGCCATAAGAACTGCCATACCGACAAATATCCATCCTCCGAAAATATCGTGCTTTGCAAAGCAGACGCCAGCGCCACCGCCAAAGGTCATTGCAAAGTATTTGAGCCAAGTTATTAATGATGAGTCTTGCATATCTAAAAGCTATAGTTTGACCGGTAGATTAAATTCACAAAGTCCACACGGAATCGAATCGGTTGCTAAGTTATCAAAATTAAAGAAGTTAATTCCTAGTACCGTCTGTATGTGCTCAAGAGTTTTCAAGGTAAAATTATGATGCCCATTCAACCATTTAGAGACTTCGCTTTGTGATGCTTGTGCCATATTAGCAAACTCGCCCTGACTCATCCTGAGCTGCCGCAGCCTTGCTCTTATTCGAAGGTTTATTTGCATGCTGAGTTCAAGTCGCTCCATATTTATTTCTCTGGTTTATTTCTACTATGCCATAGCCGCGCACTGAGTACATCCGCCGCATGGCAGATGGCGCCTAGTTCGTTCATGGTGCGCTCGGTAGCAGTGTAGTCGTCGCCTTCGCCCTCTACATAGGTTAGAGCGCGAAACTCTTCCAGCGTCAGTTCAATGTCATACTCTGCTACTGTCTCACCCACAAACATCAACCTTTGTGCTTTATTCCACACCGGCATTTCTGGATCCTCCGCCATACGCTCCTGCATAAACGGTTTTTCGATATCATGCAGAAATAGCACCA
>JAZJZG010000138.1:0-3943 GCA_040389995.1 Pseudomonadota bacterium
CGCAGGCACTCGTTTTTCAATTGTTTCTACATCCAGTTTTTCAATACACGTTCGCGTGTTTTCCCCTCGTCACTATTTGCTAAGCCTCCCATTCTGGTGACAACCCTCATTACTGCACTGATTTTCTAATTTTAAAAGAAATAAAGAAATAGGGAGAGCGTAATGAGTAAAAATATACACACAAGAATGCATGAAATGTATATGCGTGACTGCTTGATGGCTTGGTGGGACGTTGCCATGCTATGGGCCGCTGTTATTTTCGTTTTAATCTCGATTCTGAGCATCGTGCATGACGAAAATATCCGTCTTGTGCTTTACATTGCCAGTGCTTTGTTATTGCTTTTCAATACCTCATCTGTTTTTGCGATGACCAGGCATTTTAAAGAAGACAAAGAGTACATCTACGGCTTGGATATTCATCATTTTGATGCTAATCGTGCCGCTAAACTAAAGCGTTAGGAGAATGATATGAAAGCAAACTATATCCCACCCAAACAGGGATTCTTTGGTCAGATATTTGACACAATATTGATTCTGGTTTTGGTTTTTGCCAGCTTGATGATACCGCTGCTTTTTACGGCGGAAGAGAAAGCAGCAGCAGCAGCAGCATTAGCAGCGCATGCTGTGAAGGCTACCTGGGAGTCTCTGGGGCAAAATGCGATTCAACAGGCACAATGGATCAAGCTTGGTTACGATCCAGAGAAGGCGGCTGCTTTAATTAACAGTCGTTTTGACTACAGCATAGACCCAATGATGTTACTCATTACCATTGCCGTGATTGCTGGGTATTTCATTTTTATGTTAAAGGTTTCAGACAAAGAAGACCGCGAAGTAATTAGAGAAAAATTCGATAATAAATAATTGCGTATTCATAAGTAGTTACTCATACCTTGGGAGAGAATCATGGAATTTTGGAATATTTTAGAGTATGTGGCATGGGGCCTAGCGGCGATCATGCTGGTGTGGATGGTGGTTGATGCTTTTATGATTTCTTCACAGTACGATGAAGAGTATCTGATGAGCTCACGTGAAGGTGGTGAAGAAGATGTAGTACATGGCATACACCTTGAAGAGGGGAACGTATAATGGCTAGCGAAAAGATAACAGGTAGTAGTGGTAAACCAATCGCCATGCTTAAGGTGCTCAACCCATTTCATATATGGGCATTGGGTGTTGGTATCGTGTTGGTTGGTGAGTTCATGGGTTGGAACTTTACAGTAGGTAAGGGTGGTGCTTATGCTTCTCTTATCGCCTGCTGGGTCATTGGCTTGCTCTACACTTGTGTGGCGATGATCGATTCTGAAGTGACTTCTACGGTAGCGGCTGCAGGTGGGCAATATACACAGGCTAAACACATCATAGGCCCGTTAATGGCGTTTAATGTGGGGCTGTATCTGGTCATGGCTTATACCATGCTATGTGCAGCCGATGCGCTGGTGGTGGGTGACCTCATGAAGTCTGGTGCAGAGGTGTTGGGTTATGCCAGCCTCGATACTAAGCCTTTTGTGGTGTTAGTGGTGGCATTCTTGGCATGGCTTAATTATCGAGGCGTATTTGCAACACTGACGCTTAATCTTGTCATTACCTTTTTAGCCTTCATGTCGCTGATAGTGTTGTTTCTCTCAGTTAATCCATTCAACGATGGTGTTGTGCTTCAACATCAAGGTCTACTTACAGACTTGCCATATGGCTGGATCGGGGTGGTTGCTG
This sequence comes from Pseudomonadota bacterium, assembly GCA_040389995.1. Taxonomy (GTDB): domain Bacteria; phylum Pseudomonadota; class Gammaproteobacteria; order Burkholderiales; family Methylophilaceae; genus Methylotenera. Next base: position 1,711 of record JAZJZG010000138.1, read on the forward strand.
CACTGCAGTTTGGTATGTGGTATTACCTTGGTATTGAAGGTACATGTCAAGCGGCTGAAGAAGTGCGATCTGCTGGACGGTCGATTCCATTAGGCACTATGGGCGGCATGATGACATTGCTAGTAGCAGCTACCATTACATGGTTTGTGGCTACCGGGTTAATGCCTTGGCAATATTTAGGTCAGGCGACAACACCTATGTATGATGCTGCAACGTTACTTGGTAGTAGTAAGCTTCAGTTAATGTTGTTCGTTGCGACAGCTTTTGCTGCAACAGCTTCAGCCAATGGCTGTATCAATGACGCATCACGCGCATGGTTTTCGCTTGCACGTGACCGTTATATGCCAGTATTTTTTGGCGCAATCCACCCAAAATATCGCACGCCATACCGCTCAGTACTGTTTCTAGTGCCTATTGCAGTATCGTTTGCCTTTACTGGGTTGCTAGATCAAGTTATCACGTTCTCTATCTTGTCTGGCTTGCTTGGTTATACCTTTATGACATTTAATATGATTAAGTTCAGAAATATGTGGCCGTTAGGCACCATCCATCGCGGCTACATTCATCCGTTCCATCCTATCCCTGCAATTACATTGCTAACGTTGTGTTGTGCTACTTATTTTGCAACGTTCTTGGGTTATGGTGCTTCACTATTATCTATCATGGCGTTCTATATCCTGGCTTCGATCTGGTTCGTATTACGTCGTTATAAATATGTGAAACGTGCAGATCAGTTCACTATGCCTTGGCCACGTCCAAAGGGTTACTAATGCAATAATATTGAGCTTTTAAACAAGATTGGCAACGGTCGGTAGACCGTTGCCACATGTGGGGTTCAAATGAATATAGTTTCATTAGTTTTGTTAACATTGATGGTCGTACTTTTGTACCGCAAATACCATCGTGATATTAGTTTTAAGACACAGGTACGAAACAATGTATTCGACGATTGTTTAGTCTTGTTGCAGCAACCGCAGTTAAACCATGATAAGGCTAATTTGCCGGTGCTAAATGGTAGTTATAACGGTTATCAAGTTGCGCTGAGCATTGTGGAAGACACTTTAGGATGGCGAAAGATTCCGCCACTATGGTTGCTCATCAAAGTTGCAGCAAATCAGCCTAGTCTAGGCACGCTGGATTTGATTGTTAGGCCTTCTAATAATGAGTTTTACAGCCCTTCTTGGCAATGGGAAGGCAACTTAACCATTCCATCAAGTTGGCCGCAACATGCTTTAATTAAGTATCAGCAACAGCCGGCTAATCTAGCATCGCTGGAACCATATATACCGGCATTGTTTGCCGATCAAAAAATGAAGGAATTATTAATAACCCCAGCGATGGTGAGATTGACCTATATGGCCAATCAGGCCGAGCGCGGTGAATATCTCATCATGCGTAATGCCGTTTATGAAAATGTACCAATTAGTAAAAATGTCGTGGAAGTGCTCTTGAAGCAAGCAATTGCCATACGGTTAAGTATGGAAAGCCCTGAAATTGAATTAATTTAAAAGGTGATTTATGACAACCGCCAATAACAACGCATTACAACAACCACTTAATCCAAAATGGGTATTGCTCATTGCTATATTGCTACCTGGTATGGGGCAGGTAATCAATAACGCTCCGAAACGCGGTTTTATGATGGCATGTTTTATCATCATATTGGGGCTTATTTCTTTTAATCTGGCCCAGCCGAATATTTCTATGGTTGGCAAATTATCTGGTGGTATTTTTATTTATGCAATCTCGGTACTGGATGCCTATTATTGGGCTAAATATCGCAGTGAGCGGTTTAAGCAGATCAACTAATGTGTAGCAGAGGACTTAAATAGAGGCGTGTATCAATGTAATGGCAGCATTTTTTGCACGCTTAGCTGCACCTATGCCTGGGCTTAGGCGCTCGACCAAGGCTGCGCCTTCAAAAAGAATCGTCAGTTGTTGACCCAGCGTTTCAGGGTCTTTAGCACCAGCTCCAGCCGCAATTTTAGATAGATAGCCTTGTAATTCCATCGCTAAATCAGCAGAATACTTATTAATTGGATGCGCAGGATCAGGAAACTCTACCGAGGCCATGTGAAATGGTAGGCCGTGAAACTCTGGCGTCATAATCCACTGCTCCACAAGCTCACATAGCTCAACAAGAATTTCCAGTGAGTTGGCTTTTTTTGAACTTAACCTTGAGTTTAGCCATTCATAGAATCGATCAGACTTCTCCCTGAGATAAGCTACGACC
>JAZJZG010000138.1:3953-10551 GCA_040389995.1 Pseudomonadota bacterium
CAATAAATTCTTACTTGGAAAGTGTTTGTATAGTGTAGCTTTAGCAATGCCTGATTCTGCAATGATGGTGTCAATACCGGAAGCATGAATACCTTTGGATTCAAACAGGTTTGCCGCCGCGGATAGAATCCTTTCACGCATATTCATATGATTTCCTTATCAAATATGTTCATACTTGGCTCATATCGGCGAATGCATTAGTTCTTGTGGGTATAGGCAATTCACATAACCCAAAGCTAGTTTCAAGTTTATTACATTATGCATGTCTACTATACCTTCATTAACGAATGATAGAAACGCTTGTCTTTGCTCAACTGGCAGCATTGCTGCTTGAGGAAACTGGCAAGTGCCATCTTTCATTTTGTTATATACATGTTGCAATGCGCTAATAGTCAGCGGGTCAGCCACGCCAATAGTGACACTTGGCGTGGTTCTATCCATTGCCAATACATCAGAAGCATCATTCATTTTTGGATTCAGATAGATTGTTGCACTGACAAACAATGCCACTAATGCGGTAACTACAGCACCCAGCATGAAAATGCGCTGTTCTTTTTCCGGTTTAAGAAAACTCTGTATCGATTGACTGACTAATTTCCAGACATCATCAGAATGATTCTGGCTTTGAATCTGTATCGCACCTATTACTAGAAAGAGAATTTGGTCTGAAACGACTTCCGGGTGTTTTATTGAAGTCTTTTCAATCTCAGAATGTATGATTTCTTTTAACGAATGCACATCTTCGATTGATAGCTCTTTTGCTTGAGCATTCTGCTGAGCGTTTCTAGCAATATTCCAATGGCTTAGCTGATGTGAAAGCGCAAGTAGCCTGGTTTTAGGTGTTCTACCGCTTGCCAGCACTTTTTGACGTAAGTCTAGTGAAGCAACAATATTACTATTTACTTCTTGCAGAATATTGTTTTTAAGCATCATGAATTATTGTAAAAAAATTTACTTGCATATCTGAGAACTCTTCTAGTAGACTATAAATAAGTGAACAGACCTGTCTGCATACTACCTTAAAAATCAGCAAAAAACAATTTTACGCTACCTTTAAACTTTATTTTTAAAAATAGGAAATTTATGGATATTGCAACTACCGATGTTCAGTTAGCCGACTGGCGTGCTCATGCTTTGAAGCTGGAAAATGAAGTTAAAAAGGTAATCGTTGGTCAGGATAAAGCCATACGATTGATGACCATCGCCATTTTTGCACGTGGACACGTGCTGCTTGAAGGCGGTGTTGGTGTCGGCAAGACTACCTTGTTACAGTCTATTGCCCGCGGGATTGGCGGGGCGTATGAGCGTATTGAAGGCACTGTAGATCTGATGCCGAATGACTTGATCTACCACACTTTTCTTGGCCCTGATGGCCGTCCGCAGATTGATGAAGGCCCGCTTTTGCGTGCTGGTGAGAATTTATCGGTTTTTTTCTTTAATGAAATCAATCGTGCCAGACCGCAAGTGCATGCGCTGATGTTACGCGTGATGGCTGAAAAGCACATACATGCTTTCAAAAAAGAATACCGTCTGCCACATATGGTGGTTTTTGCCGACCGAAACCAGGTCGAAAAGAATGAAACGTTTGAGATCCCATCTGCTGCACGCGATCGTTTTATGATGGAAATCCCGATTGAGATTCCTGCTGATCGTGAATTAAGAAAAGCCTTGATGTTTGATGTTAAGTTTCAACATGCGGAAGATTTGACCAAGCAAGTAGAGTCGAATACGCTGAAATTTGATCAACTGAATGGTTTCTCTGATGTTCTACAAAGCCACATCAAGTCCAGTGCTGCGCTTGAAGAATATGCGCTGGATTTATGGGACTCAACACAGAATCCAGGAAAATTTGGTGTACAGCTTGATAGTGTCGACGTTAATCGCTTGATACATACAGGCGCTAGTCCGCGTGGTATGGGTATGTTGCTGAAGGCTGCGCGCGTGCATGCATGGCTGATGAATCGCGAGAGTTTGTATCCTGAGGACATTCACGCCGTATTCCATGAGCTGATTGCACACCGTCTAGTGTTCAACTCCATGTACGAAAATCGCAGAACCCAATTGGCGCGAGAATTAACTACACAAATCTTAAGCACCGTTGCAGTGCCGGCGAAAGCTTAGGGTTATGGTTCCTTCGTACGCAAAGATATTTACGTACCAAATCCCTTGGAAATCTAGCAGCATACACTTTGGTGGGCACAAAGGTTTGCAGCGCGGGCTTGGTTTTGAATATAGGGGTAATGTGCCGTTGATTGACTACCCTGACGCTAGGCGTATGGATTTACGCCAGACGCTGCGCGATCCCTACGAGCAAATACAGGTTAAGTTATTCAACCAGGACAATACTACGCCTATCTTTGCCGTGTGTGACTTGTCCAGTTCCATGCAGTTTAAAGGCAAGATTAGGAAGCTTGATCAGGTAAAAGAAGTCGCTGCATCTATCGCTTATTCAGCTTCGGAAACAGGCGATGTATTTAGTTTTATTGGCTACAACAAACACGTGATAGAAGAATTAACACTGCCGTTAAGCCATCATCTGCATCATTCGTTTGAGGTCATTGAGCAATTGAGTGACTACAAAAAAATGCGGGTTGGTTCAGAGGGTATATTGGAAGTACCGCAATATCTGAGCCAGCACAGAGGTTTGGTATTCTGGATTTCAGATTTTCATATGCCACTTGCGTTAATTGAGCAGGCTTTGAACGCGATGTCTGTGCATCAGGTAATTCCAGTTGTCGTATGGGATGACCAGGAGTATAGAAAATTACCGAAATTCGGTTTTGGCAACATGATAGACCCAGAAACCGGTTTGAATAGAACCATCTTTTTTCGGGAGTCCGTCCGCTTGCAGTTTGAAGATGCTTTTGCCGCAAGAAAGCAGGCATTAGAGAACTTGTTTTCAAGTTTTGATAGCCAAGCAATTTACCTTAGCGACAAGTTTGATCCTGTAGCGATGTCACATTATTTTGAGCAGTATATGAGCCTATGAAAAACCTAATGATTAAATTCGTGTTAGTTGGAAGCCTGTTCGTGGGCGTTGCATTTGCCGACGCTGGTACATTAGCGCAAGATTCCAATGCAAAAATCCTTAGCATCATCAACCCATCACAAAGTACCGGGATACGTATCGGCGATGTGTTAAATCGTAAAATCGAACTGGAAATAAAACAGCCGTATCAGATTGCTAAAAATGCTTTACCCGTCAAAGGTGCAAATCAGAATGGTATAGAGCTGACGGATATTCAGGTTGATACTAGCAAGCACGATGGCAATACTATCTACAAGATTAACTTAAGCTACCAGGTATTTAGCTATGCATCTGTGCCTAGCATCATGCAATTGCCGGCAGAAAAACTGACGGTTACTGGCGGCCCGCAGCCACTGGCTATTGAGATCCCTACATGGCGGTTTTGGTTTTCACCATTAGTGCCTAGCGGTATTAGTAATGCCAAGGATAATCTGCAATCGCAATACCGGCCGACACTGATTGATCTAAGCGGTCATCAAATCCGGTTGACGATACTACTGACTCTCTTAGTTACAGGGCTTGCTGGCCTCGTTTATATCAATGCAGATAGGCGCTGGTTGCCGTTCATGAACGGCGCTTTTGCTCAAGTGTATCGAAATCTTAAAAAGCTGCCAAAAGATCAGGCAGGCGAGAGAAAAGCGCTGCTCTATATGCATCAGGCTTTTAATAAAATCTACGGGAGCAATCTTTTTGCCAATGAAATAGAGAAGTTCCTTATAGCTCACCCCGAGTTCACTACATTGAAAAAAGAGGTCAATGCTTTTTTTGAGCATTCAAATGCCGCACTATTCGCTGACCACCGCCAGAATAGCGAGCAGTTTATGCATGAACTGATTGAATTGAGCAAAGCCTTGAGAAATTGTGAAAGAGGTGTGCAATGACGCTGTTGCAGCCGTGGGCGCTACTATTGTTGCCGCTGACTCTTATACCTTTTTGGTTCAAAGGTAACCAAGGCCAGATGTATTCCTGGCTGGAAATTATGCCGGTAGACAGGTTCTCAAATATTGCCAACTATGTAGTTAAAGCGATTATCAGTATGCTTTTGCTAAGTATTGTGTTGGCGCTTGCTCAACCACAAGGCGCAACCAAAAAGGTGCAAAAAATAGGTAAGGGTGCACAAACGGTGTTTGTGATCGATAGAAGCGTGAGTATGGATCACCCGTTTGCCGGCGATAATACGAGTGGGCATGCGGCCGAAATAAAATCTGCTGCAGCAAGACGCTTAATCACGAATTTTATCGATTCGCGGCCTGACGATATGATGGGCGTGGTTGGTTTTACCAACTCGGCGCTGTATGGCATGAAAATCACCACCAACATCGACGCGATTCATTCGGCAATCAATGCGGCAACCGGCTCGGCAATCAATCAAACTAATATTGGCTCAGGTGTCACTGAAGCTATTACTCTTTTTGATAACATTCAGAGTTCAGGTTCCCGAGCGATTATCTTGCTTTCAGATGGCGCGGGTAAGCTTAGCCCTCGCGTAAAGCGAAAGATTACGGAGCAATTGGCCAGCAAGAAATTGAATCTGTACTGGATAGTGCTGCGTGAGCCTGATGACATCAGTATTTTTTCTAAAGAAGTCTATCCTGAAGATGGAGTGCCAGATGCTATCGCGCTAGATCAATTTTTTAAATCTATCAAAATAAAATATAAAGCTTTTGAAGCGGATAACCCAGCCACGCTGCAGTCTGCGTTGCAATACATAGACTCTAAAGAGAAGAATGATATTCAGTATTCTGTGAATATTCCGGGGCATGACTATTCTAGGGACTTAATTATCCTTGCGCTTATATTGAGTGTTTTTATATTGATTATCAAAAATTTAAGGGTGCATTCATGGTAAAGCGCATACATAGAAGCAATATCATTTTTGGTTCATTACTGTTCATAGGCTTGCTTGGTACTGGTTATGAGGCTTATCAGTATCATAGGATAGATAAGGTCAATCATGCGATTCTGGCGGGAGAACAGATTACTGATGATGCTTATCCCTACCAGCAGAAATTTGCGGCGGCTTTTGATCAGGGTGAAAATAAAGATTATAAGCATGCGGTACAAACCTATGGGCAATTGCTGGAGATTACGCCAACGCTTGATGAACAAGCTAAGATACAGTTCAACATCGCAAATAATCTATTTGTTTCGGGTTTAATCCGCAGAATCAATGATGACGGCACGCTGCAAGATGAGGCTAGGTATGCTTATTCGCAGGCTAAAATCGCTTATGAGCAATCGTTAAGGTTAGCGCCAACATCGGAGGTTGCAAAGTTTAACTTGAGCTTGCTGCATTCAGTGATGTTCAACAATATGAAGCCGGCACCAAAAGACCAATCTACAATGGAATTGAGCAATTTGCCGATTGGTTTGCCATGAAAAATACGCTGGTGTTCCTCAAAGAGAATTATGAGACGGTGCTTTACCTGGCTGCCGCAATCTTGTTGCTGTTGGCGCTGGTTAAGCCGCAGATTCAATTGAAGCAGAAAGTGCATAATTATTTGCTGGTAGCCGATGTGACGCAAAGCATGAATGCTGAAGATGCCAAGCTGAATAATCAAAATATCAGCCGGTTGGCTTATACACGATATTTGATGAAAAGAATCGTTGAGACCTCCTCATGTGGTACTTATATCAGCATTGGTATTTTTGCTTCGGATAATGTGGCGTTATTGATCACACCGTTAGAGGTTTGTGCAAACTACGATGTGATTACCGATTCGATTGCGCATCTAGAATGGCGTATGGCTTGGAAAGGTAACAGTCGTTTGAGTTTTGGTGTAAGAGCTGCCGCCAATACATTCGACTCATTAAACGTGCCAGCGCAAATGCTGTTCTTTACTGATGGTGACGAAGCGCCTAGAGTCAACGTTACAATCAAACAGGATCTTAGCGGGATTCAAATTGGCAAGAACTTTGTTTTTGTTGGGGTAGGCGGGCATGAAAAGGTGCCGGTGCCGCGTTATAACGCTGCCAATAAAAGGGTAGGTTATTGGCCAATTAACGACAACAATAATGCCGGGGCGGTTGGTGTGACCTATGCTGATGCAAGCTTGGATGACCCTGACCCACCGGTTGCAAGTGCCGAGTATGATCGATTCTTATCGCAGCTTGAGGATGATTATCTTAAGTCGCTGGCAGGTGAAATCAAGGCGAAATATATTGCAGGGCAAGATACGCCAGAGTTTTATACATTCGTGCAGCAGCAAAAGCCAGCGGCTAGTTTTGTGACAGCTTATTCAATCCGCTGGTTGTATTTAGTACTGGCAGCAATTTTAATTGTCTTCACCTATATCCCCAATATGCTGTCCAGATTCAAGGCCGACCACGCGATCCAAGGCTCATAGCAGTCATCATTTCAAGGCCAGACTCGCGTTGCGGGTTTGGCCTTTTCTCATTCCCTGATACAATTGGAGGCGAAATGTCCCACTTCGTCTTCAAGGCAAAGAAATCATCCGGCGAGATCTACGCCGGAGAGCGCGACGCGGCGGACCGCTTCGAGCTCTACAAGCTCATCCGCGAGAACGGCGAAGAGATCATCTCAGTCTCTGAGAAGAAACATGGGGGAGG
>JAZJZG010000138.1:10561-11277 GCA_040389995.1 Pseudomonadota bacterium
CAAGAGAGCATTTTTATGCTCTCTTTTCTAATTTTAGCTTGATGTTAGTGTAATACTTATCCACTTGCTAAAGCTCCGACCTTGCCATTGTAATTAGCATGTTTAACACGTTCATTACAGTGGAAATTTCCCAATAAAACTAGCAAAGTCCGACGCCAATACAGTTATCCAAATGGAGTAATCCTTTAAGAGAATTGTTTACATTTGATGTAAGGCTGACAATGCATTACGTCCAGTCTTAGACGATTTTGTCATCTCCTAACTGACGTAATGAGTAGCAACTTCAAAGGGGGCTTGTAAGTTTTAAAGTAGCTCTTGCAATGCCTCCTTTCTTTTAGCTAACGATTAATTTTAAGTAACGTTTGTTTTATGCAGGCCGGTAGCGTTTTAGATTGCGCTTGATACAGGCTAGGTTGATTCAAACGTTATGCTAATAACTATTGAGACAGGCAAGTTAACTTAAGAAGGCTATGAATATGAATCTACCAATAGATTTTACGATTGAAGACGTTCAAAACCTGCCTGACGTCCGTCAATTGGCTATTGATAAAGTTGGTATCAAGGCCATCCGCCATCCAGTCAAGGTTAAAGATAAAACGGGTGGTGCGCAGCATACAGTAGCAAGTTTCAATATGTATGTGCAGTTGCCGCATGACTTTAAAGGCACGCACATGTCACGCTTTGTTGAGATTCTTAACAACAATGCGCGTGAAATT
>JAZJZG010000139.1:0-10991 GCA_040389995.1 Pseudomonadota bacterium
ATAAAAACGACCCTAACGTAGGTACCGGCATGGTGGGTGCACCGGCTTGTGGCGACGTAATGAAATTGATGATTAAGGTCAATGACAGCGGCATCATTGAAGACGCTAAGTTCAAAACTTACGGTTGCGGCTCAGCGATTGCTTCTAGCTCATTAGTCACAGAATGGTTGAAAGGTAAAACCATCGATGAGGCCTATGCAATTAAGAACTCAGCGATTGCAGAAGAGTTGGCATTACCGCCAGTGAAGATTCACTGCTCAGTATTAGCGGAAGATGCGATTAAAGCCGCCGTGGCGGACATTAAAGCGAAACAATTGGCGAAAGAGACTGCATAAGTTATGGCAATCACCTTAACCCAAACCGCTGCGAATCGTGTTGAAACCTTCCTTGCCAATCGTGGCAAGGGCGTAGGTTTGCGCTTGGGCGTTAAAACTACCGGCTGCTCTGGCATGGCTTACACCTTAGAGTTTGTTGATGAACTCAACGCAGAAGATACAGCGTTCGAAAGCCACGGCGTTAAGATTATCGTGGATCCTAAAAGTCTGGTTTACATCGATGGTACCGAGTTGGACTTCACAAAAGAAGGGTTGAACGAGGGCTTCAAATTTAACAACCCTAACGTGAAAGACGAGTGTGGTTGCGGCGAAAGCTTTACAGTGTGACTCAGAGTTATTTTGAGCTATTTGGACTTGAAGCCAAGTTTAAAATTGATCTAGCTAAATTAGAAAACAATTTCCGCAAAATACAATCTGAATCGCATCCTGACCGTTTTGTGACTGCTGCAGCGGCTAAAAAATTAAAGTCCATGCAATTGGCAACGCTGGCAAATGAAGCCTATCAGACGCTTAAACAGCCAGCGAATAGGGCTAAATACTTATTAGAGCTGCAAGGTGTAGAGGCAATTGCAGAAACCAATACCAGCATGCCTGCGGATTTTTTAATGCAGCAGATGGAATGGCGTGAAGCCATAGACGATGCCAAGAACGCCAAGGATATTGCCGCCTTAGATAACTTGCTGATTACCATGCAACGAGAAAGTGATGAGCTAAATACGGAATTAAGCTTGTTGATCGATAATAATCATGATTACCCTGCCGCGACCAACACCACACGCAAACTCATATTTATCGATAAAGTATGCATAGATATCAAAAAAGTCATCGAAAAATTAGAAGACTCCAATTAGCAGCATAATCGTAATTTAGATATTTAAACCAGAAACATACCGCAAATAAAACACTATGGCACTTCTGCAAATCTCCGAACCTGGCATGAGCGCCGCACCGCATCAACACAAGTTGGCGGTAGGCATTGATTTAGGCACGACAAATTCCCTGGTAGCCACTGTGCGTAGTGGTTTGGGTTCTGTACTCAATGATGAGCACGGACATGCCTTACTACCATCGGTAGTGCGTTACCTTGCAGATGGCGTAGTAGAAGTCGGCTTTGCTGCGCTCAAGCAACAAAATGCAGATCCACATAATACGATAGCCTCAGTGAAGCGCTTTATGGGACGTGGCTTACAAGATATCGATGTTGCCATGCTGCCTTACCACTTTACAGAGCCTAGCGGCGCAGTAGCAAGTGAAATGGTGCAGATAGAAACCCGCGCTGGCGTTAAAAGCCCAGTAGAAATTTCTGCTGAAATCCTAAAAGTGCTCAAAACTCGCGCTGAACATACTCTGGGTGGCGAACTTGTAGGCGCAGTCATTACCGTGCCTGCTTATTTCGATGACGCACAACGCCAAGCGACTAAAGACGCTGCCAGACTAGCCGGCCTCAATGTGTTACGTTTGCTCAATGAACCTACTGCCGCCGCTGTCGCCTATGGATTAGACAACGCCAGTGAAGGTGTGTACGTTATTTATGACTTAGGTGGCGGCACGTTTGACATCTCGATATTGAAACTCAGCAAAGGCGTTTTTGAAGTGCTGGCAACCAATGGCGACTCTGCGCTGGGTGGTGATGACTTCGACCAACGCATCTTCTGCTGGATTTTAGAAACAACCAAACTTTCTCCACGTAATGCGCACGATACCAGGCTGTTACTCAGTAAAGCACGTGAAGCAAAAGAATGGCTTACCGAACATGCCGAGGCCAATATTAGCTGTTTATTGAGCGATGGCGAGTTTGTAAATGCCACGTTAACGACCGACATGTTTATTGCACTCACCAATAATCTAGTGCAAAAGACCCTTAGTCCTACCCGTAAAGCGATGCGCGATGCAGGATTAAATGTTGAAAATATCAATGGTATAGTCATGGTAGGCGGTGCGACTAGAATGCCACAGATACGCAAAACCGTTGCTGAATATTTTAAACAAACCCCGCTCACTAACCTAGACCCAGACAAAGTAGTAGCACTCGGTGCAGCTATTCAAGCTAATGTGCTGGCAGGCAACAAAAGTGATGCGGATTTATTATTACTCGACGTTATTCCGTTATCACTAGGCTTAGAAACCTTTGGCGGACTCGCTGAAAAAGTGATTCACAGAAATAGCACATTACCAGTGGCTCGTGCACAAGAATTCACCACTTATAAAGATGGCCAGACCGCGATGAGTATTCACGTCGTGCAAGGCGAGCGTGAATTGGTAAGTGATTGTCGCTCGTTGGCACGCTTTGAATTACGCGGCATTCCACCGATGGTAGCAGGTGCTGCACGCATCCGCGTCACGTTTACGGTGGATGCAGATGGCTTATTATCCGTTTCAGCCCGTGAGCAAACTAGCGGCATTGAAGCCAATATCGTGGTAAAACCTTCTTATGGGTTAAGTGAAGAAGAAATCACCAATATGCTCAAAGCCTCATTTAACAGTGCTGAAGATGATAAAAAAGCCCGTATGCTCGCAGAAGCGCGGGTTGATGCCGGCGCTATCATTGAGGCCGTGACAGCCGCATTAGCTAAGGATTCTCGCTTAATCAGCCGGCAAGAGCAGCAAGCCATAGAAGCTGAAATACAGCGCTTGGCACTTATTACAGAAGCACAGGATGCCGACGCCATTCATCAGGCGGTAGAGGCGCTCAACCATATGACTGAAGCATTTGCAGCGGCCCGCATGGACGCCTCGGTAAAGCAAGCATTGAGCGGTAAAGAACTTAACACTTTGGATTTATAACTGGATTTACAAATATGCCACAAATTATCGTACTGCCGCACCTAGAACTTTGCCCCAACGGTGCAGCGATTGAAGCCAAAACTGGTGACTCAATATGTGAAGCCTTATTAAGAAATAAAATTGACATCGATCATGCCTGTGATATGGCCTGCGCTTGCACTACATGTCACGTCATTATCCGCGAAGGTTTTAAATCGATTGAAGCTTCAGATGACCAGGAAGACGATTTGCTTGATAAAGCTTGGGGATTAGAGCCTAACTCACGGCTATCATGCCAAGCACTGATTGGCACAGAAGATTTAGTCGTGGAAATACCGAAATACAGTATCAATATGGCAAAAGAAGGCCATCGCTAGATCTACTTTACGTCATTGTATTACGCACAATGACGTAAATGCTTAACCTAGAATATCAGATCACTTTCAATAAAGTTTACTTTAGCTGTTACGAGATCATACACGCCGCCAACAATACCGATTTGTTTTTTGGCCAACATCTCTTGCAAAATTGTACTGCGCGATAAGATGCGTTTAATTTGTACATCCACATTCAACTCACACACTTTTGCTAAGAATGCCTCATTTTCTGAAGTTCTATCAACTAATTCAGTAGCCTCGCGCTCAACAGCGGGCTTAATTAATTGGGTAATGTCACCTATATGTCCGCCCTCGTAGCCATCGCATGCGGCATGCACTGCACCACAACCACTATGACCCAGCACCACCACTAGTTTGCTGCCCAAATACTTACAAGAAAACTCCAAGCTACCAATCGCTTTATTTGAAGCAATATTGCCAGCCAAACGCACACTAAAAATATCCCCTAACGCCTGGTCAAATATATATTCAGTGGGTGCACGCGAATCGCTACAGCTTAAAATCGCGGCAAATGGATGCTGTTCATGTATGGTTAAATCGACTAGGTTTCTTAAATCTTTTTGTTCGGTTTGACTATTCAAAAAACGCTCGTTGCCTTCCATCAACAAGGCGAGCGCTTCTTGCGGCGTCATTTTGTCACGGTTAATCAATGGATGTTTGTACATAAGGGCTTCTTTTTATAATAATTTGCAGTCTATATTTTAAACCATGCACCGCTAAAAAACGAAAAAACCTCTAAAACTTCTTAGAGGTTTTTATTGACTACTTAACGGTCAAATTAGAACTTGTAAGTTAAGTCCAACTGCAGCAAATCAAAGTTGTTCAAGTTTAAAGCCAAGTCCTGCGCTGCGCCACCAGTACCTAAATTACCATTCTTTCTAGTAGCGTGGCCATATGCAAGGTTTGCAAATACATTATCTTGAATATTGTATTGTGCTTTAAATACAGTGCCCTTCATATTCACGCGTGAATCCATATAATCGGAATCAACGGCATTAGGGTCAACTGCGTATGCGCCTACATCTTGATACCAGATTCTTGCAGACCAGTCACCTTTGGCCATTTTATTACCTTCAAAGGCTTTAAGATCTTTCGCAGAGCCAATCGCTAAACCAAGCATCCATGCAGTATGATCGTCGCCCTTACCGCAAAGTGCTGCAGATGCAGCGCATGCAGCATTTGCACGATCACTGCCGCTTAAGTTATTGACATAGTCACCGAATAGACGCATACCTATATTGCTTGCAACCATGTAATTAAATTCAGCTGGAATTTCAATGGTGTCTAAATCATTTACACCATAACCAACAGATGTAAGCGCTGCGCCTGTAGTGTTATTAAGCCCTGGTTGAAATGCAGCTTTACCAGTATTGTGATTATAGTTTGTGTAGGTTAAAGCTGCCTTGGCAGAAGCATTCTCGTTAAAAGCATACTTGCCACCGCCTTGAAATGCAAACAGTTCGGTAGTGACAGTATTATTATTTGCTACGAGTGGTACGCCATTATAAGACTTTCTATCACCTTGGTACTGAGCTTGTGCTGCGGTAAAGAATAAATCTGCATCACCGACTTTATATTTAACCATCTCGGCTAAACCTTCAAAGTTCAAGTCTGCATCCCACACCATAGGGGTAGTGTAGAGTGGGTTGTTCATACGTCCAGCTTCAAGCGTGAGCCAATCCGTGGCCTTCCAACCAATCATAGCACGTTTGACGAATAAACCTTCCTTATCATCAATGTTTGCCTGGGCAGGTTTACCAAATGTCGCATTATCAGAACGGCCATTAGCCCCCATTGCCAGTGCCAGATCCGTATAAAAATCACCTGACTCTGTTTTAACGCCCAGTGTCAATTTATAACGCGCTCTATCTCTTTGCGCATCAACAACTGCAGGTGAGAAAGTTGAATATCCAGAACCACTTCTGTCTTCGTAACGAACACGAATATCGCCATATAAGGTAGCGCTATCAACAGCGTCAGAAATGCTGAGTTTTGTCGCTTTTTTCACTTTTTTGTCGGCAAGATTAATATCGTTTTCACGACCTTTCATCAACGGCAAAGCTTCTTCTTCAGTCAGCACACCTTTTTGTACCAATGCTTGGACTAGATCAAATGTAGAGTCTGCCATCGCGTTTACGCCAAAGCCCATCAGCACCGAGCCTGCTAGCGTTGCCGCAACCAAGCTATGTAATTTGTAGTTCATCAAAAATCCCCTAGTTAAATTAATTTTGCATTAATGTTTTTCAACAAGAGGCATTCTGTTATCGTTGTGTGACATTTTGATGACAAAGAATGATTTAGTGGGTGGTAAACAACACCTCGTTGTATTTCTACAACAACAAAAAAGGCGCTTAATATAAGCGCCTTTTTAAAGGGGACGATTCAAGATTTCTATTGAAACTTAATCCACGGCTAAATCAGCCATCATGATTCAGCACGCATATGCGGGAATAAAATAACATCACGAATACTTGCACTATCGGTAATCATCATCACCAGCCTGTCGATACCGATACCACAACCACCGGTAGGCGGCATGCCATATTCCAGCGCACGTATAAAGTCCGCATCATAATACATCGCCTCAGCATCACCGGCTTCTTTCGCTTTCATCTGTGCTTGGAAACGTGCGGCTTGATCTTCAGCATCGTTAAGCTCGCTGAAACCATTAGCGATTTCGCGCCCAGTGACAAACAACTCGAAACGCTCAGTGATTTCTGGGTTGCTATCAGAAGCGCGCGCCAATGGCGAAACCTCTACCGGATAATCAATAATATAAGTTGGATCCCATAATTGGCTTTCGGCAGTTTCTTCAAACAATGCCAACTGCAATGCACCTAAACCGGCATGATCAAATGGTTTTGTGCCGTGCTTGAGTATTTCTGCCCGTAAGAATGTAGTATCTGTTAGTTGCACTAGCGTATATTGCGGCGCATATTTTTGTATCGCGCCGACTATGGTCAAACGCTGAAACGGCTTGCTCAGATCAAGCTCACGACCTTGATATTGCAAGATTGCCGTGCCACGTGCGGCAATGGCCGCAGCACGAATACAGTTTTCGGTAAAATCCATCAACCACTGATAATCAGTATACGCCGCATAAAACTCCATCATGGTGAATTCTGGATTATGCCGAACGCTTAGACCTTCATTTCTAAAGTTACGATTGA
The DNA here is from genome assembly GCA_040389995.1 of Pseudomonadota bacterium. Taxonomy (GTDB): domain Bacteria; phylum Pseudomonadota; class Gammaproteobacteria; order Burkholderiales; family Methylophilaceae; genus Methylotenera. Next base: position 6,667 of record JAZJZG010000139.1, read on the forward strand.
TTTCAAACACACGCTCAAAACCACCAACGACCAAGCGTTTTAAATATAACTCCGGTGCAATCCGCATAAACATCTGCATGTCTAAAGCATTGTGATGCGTGATGAAGGGTTTAGCTGATGCACCACCTGGGATAGGATGCAGCATTGGCGTTTCAACTTCTAAAAATTCATTTTGAATCATAAAGTTACGAATCGCAGAGACCACCTTGCTACGGGCAACGAAAGTTGTACGAGTTTCTTCACTGGTAATCAAATCTACATAACGTTGGCGATACTTAGTTTCCTGGTCACTCAAGCCATGATATTTTTCAGGTAATGGTCGCAGTGATTTTGTAAGCAGGCGGACCTCAGTTACTTTAATTGAAAGCTCGCCCGTTTTAGTTTTAAATAAATGCCCTGTAGCACCTAAGAAATCCCCTAAATCCCAATGCTTGAACTGCTCGTAGATATCTTCACCTACAGCATCGCGCGCCACGTAAAGTTGAATCCGGCCACCGGAGTTTGGTCCACTACCATCTTGTATGGTCGCAAAGCTCGCCTTACCCATCACACGTTTAAGCATCATACGGCCAGCGACTACTACGTCTATCGGGTTAGCTTCGAAAGCTTCCTTTTCTTTATCGCCGTGTGCGGCCAGTAAATCAGCCGCTTTATGCTGCGGCTTAAAATCATTTGGAAACGCAACGCCGCCATTATTTTTTACAGTCTCACGTAACGCTTTTAATTTCTCACGGCGCTCAGCGATTACATGATTTTCATCCACTGGCAAAACTTCAATATTTTGTTCGCTACTCACACTCATACTCCCTGCTTCAAACTTTCGGTGATAAATGGGTCAAGGTCGCCGTCTAACACGCCTTGTGTATTGCCAACCTCAACGCTGGTACGCAAATCCTTAATCCGGGATTGATCCAGCACATAACTTCTAATCTGATGCCCCCAACCAATATCGGTTTTGGCATCTTCAAGGGCTTGCTTATCCGCGTTGCGCTTATTCAACTCTAAAGCATACAGTGCACCTTTAAGCATGTTCATCGCCTCGGCGCGATTGCGGTGCTGTGACCTGTCATTTTGGCACTGCACCACGGTATTGGTAGGAATGTGGGTGATACGTACCGCAGAGTCAGTCTTGTTAATATGCTGACCGCCTGGTTGATATCGACTTCAATCGTGTCGTCTACTTCAGGGAATATCTGCACGCTGGCAAATGAAGTATGGCGTTTAGAGTTGGAATCAAATGGGGATTTACGCACTAATCTATGCACGCCATTTTCAGTACGCAATGTGCCATAAGCATAATCGCCAGATATTTTGATAGATGCACCTTTAATACCAGCGACATCACCTTCTGACTCTTCCAGCACTTCAACCTTGAAGCCTTTGCGCTCGCAGTATCGTAGATACATACGTAATAGCATATTGCACCAGTCTTGCGCCTCGGTACCGCCACTGCCTGACTGGAATTCTATGAAGCAGTTATTTGCATCCATAGGCCCGGAGAACATGCGCCGAAACTCCATCTCGGCAATTTTCTGCTCAAGCAGCTCTGAATCACTGGCAACACTTAATAACGTATCATCGTCATTTTCTTCACGAGCCATATCAAACAGTTCTTGGGAGTCTTTTAGACCGCTTTCCAGGCTAGTTAAAGCATCTACAATTAAACTGAGTTCGCGTTTTTCTTTGCCTAAGGCCTGGCTCTTGGCGTTGTCATCCCAAACTTTCGGGTCTTCTAATAAACCGTTAACTTCTTCTAAACGCTGATTTTTAGTTTCAAAGTCAAAGATACCCCCTAAGAGAGAGATTACGCTCACCTAAATCATTCAGTCGATTGGCAATAATATTGAGTTGTTCGGCTTCCATAATGGCTTACTGATTACTAAAAACCAGCATTATACAGCAAAGGCTATCGCTCTCTAAATCGCGGTTATGGCAAGCCTAAGCTAATAATTAGCCAACTTTAGGTACTGTTACTGTATTAACGACTGCAGCATCTGCATTAACAAAAACATCGGCGCTTTAATTCTCCAATAAAGGTAGCACCAACTCAGATGGGCGACAGAGCTTTACACCTTTAGCCGTCACCACTATTGGGCGATTGATTAAAACCGGGTGTTGCATCATCGCGTCTATCAAGCGCTCTTCTGGCAAACTCAAATCATCAAGCTTTAACTCGGTATAGAGTGACTCTTTCTCACGCAACAACGTCCGCGCCGTGATGCCCATAGCAGCAATCAGTTCCACTAACCGCTGGCGGCTCGGCGGGTTTTTCAGGTATTCAATCACCTCCGGTTCAACTCCACTGGCACGTATCATGGCCAAGGTGTTCCGTGAGGTACCGCAAGCAGAATTATGATAAATCGTTATTTTTTGCATATAGGCCTCATGTTGACGCGTGTTTAGATTCACAACCAGATTATTTTGAATTTTTATTATTTTATACTCGCAGATTTAGCCATGGGCAGTTAAACTCACGAAAATAATAAAAACTTAACAAAATTGAAATAATTTAGAAATAAAATTGTAATGAACAAGGGAGCAAAGAACTATGGCTAGTGGCGTTTTCAGTCGGCTAATGACAGCAATTTCACCACGCAATGAAAGCTATTTTTTACTATTCAATAACTTGGCAAATTGCGCTGTAAAAGGCTCTAAAGTGCTGGCGATGATGTCTGCCGTGAATGACCCAGAAAAATTCAATCAGCATTTTGAAGAGATTTGCAAAATTGAAAGTGAAGCTGACGAATACACTAAAGAAATCCTGTTATCACTCCATAAAACCTTTATCACCCCGTTTGACCGCCGTGAAATTCGTGAGTTAGCGATGGCCTTAGACGACATTATTGACTACATGGAAGACATTCCACAGAGCGCCAAAATTTATGGCCACAGCAATTTTACGCCAGAGATGGTAGCACTTGGGCAAATATTATTACGTGCCTCAGAAAAAGTACGTGATGCCGTGAGTATGTTATCCGACATGAAAAATGCTGAACGCATTTTACGTACTTGTGAAGAAATCAGCGTCATTGAGGGTGAAGCCGACGTCGTGATGCGAGCCGGCATGCATAGGTTATTTGCTGAAGAATCAGATGCACGTACACTCATACGCTCCAAAGAATTATATGATTTATTTGAAGAGGCCGTTGATAGCTGTGAAGACGTCGCCGATGTCATTCACGGTGTAGTGCTAGAGCGAATTTAAGGAACCATACATGGATCACGCGATTGTCATTATGGCGGTGCTCGTGTTGGTAGCCCTTATATTTGACTTTATGAATGGCTTTCACGATGCGGCAAACTCCATCGCACTCATGGTTTCAACACGGTTACTCACGCCACAAGCCGCTGTAGTTTGGGCTGCTTTTTTTAACTTGATCGCCTTTTTGTTTTTTGGCCTGCATGTAGCCAACACGGTAGGTTCTGGCATTATCAATAAAGAGATTATCGATAATGCCGTGATTTTTGGCGCCCTAGGCGGGGCAATTTCCTGGAACCTGATTACCTGGTGGTTTGGTATTCCATCGTCATCTTCACATGCACTCGTCGGCGGGCTAGTCGGTGCAGGACTGGCTAAAGCGGGCTGGAGTGCAGTGGTAGTACAAGGGCTGATTAAAACCTCATTAGCGATTATTCTCTCACCGTTATTTGGCATGCTGCTTGCGCTTATTTTGATGATTGTTGTGCTATGGATTTTTGAAAAATCGTCACCCTACCCAACTGAACGCAGGTTCAACAAACTACAATTTCTTTCCTCTTCACTTTACAGCCTGGGGCATGGCGGCAACGACGCACAAAAGACCATGGGCATCATTGCCGTGTTGCTATATGCCAACGGCTATCTCCACGGCGAATTTCATGTGCCATTTTGGGTGGTCATTTCATGTCAGGTTGCTATGGGTTTAGGTACGCTGTTCGGTGGTTGGCGCATCGTACGCACCATGGGCATGGGCATTACACGTATACGTCCATCTGGTGGCTTTTGTGCACAAACTTCAGGCGCTATTGCGCTGTTTATCGCCACCTCGCTGGGGATTCCAGTTTCAACTACACACACAATTACCGGTGCTATTGTCGGTGTAGGGCTTTCACGCCGCGTATCAGCCGTACGCTGGGGATTAGCTTCACGCATAGTCTGGGCATGGGTACTCACCATTCCGTCAGCCGCTTTTATTGCGGCAATTAGCTATCACTTTGGCCGTGCTTTTTTATAGGGATTAAACATAAACCAAGCATGTATCTGTATGCAATAAAATCGCAAAATCAGCATGCCCAAATATTCGAGAGTTGCAGTGTTACAAATGCCTTAGAAATCATCTTAAGTA
>JAZJZG010000139.1:11001-14809 GCA_040389995.1 Pseudomonadota bacterium
TTATTCAGTTAACTGTAGCGATATTGACCATACCAACAATCAAAAATTGTCACACAACTGTCACAATTAAAGATTAGTATCTTTCGGTCTACAGGACATTACACATGCAAAGAAAACAGGAGAAATTAATGCAAGTATCTAGCTTTAGTCTTAAGGCTACTTTATTAGTAGCTGGTCTTACCATTGCTACCAGCGCGTTTGCGGTTGATATTACTGGTGCAGGCGCGACCTTCCCATACCCAATTTATGCAAAATGGGCCGAATCATACAACGTTAAAACCGGCGTAAAACTAAATTACCAATCTATTGGTTCAGGCGGCGGCATCAAACAAATCACCAACAAAACCGTTGATTTTGGCGCTTCAGATAAACCGTTAACACCGGAAGCACTTGAAAAAGCAGGTCTTATCCAGTTCCCTACTGTAGTAGGCGGTGTAGTGCCGGTAGTGAATATTCCAGGTGTTGCAAATGGTGAACTGCGTCTTAATGGTGAAGTTCTTGCCAACATCTTTCTTAAAAAAATCACTAAATGGAATGATGCTGCGATTAAAAGTTTAAATCCAAGTCTAGCATTACCAGATTCAGCGATTACTGTAGTTCACCGCTCTGATGGTTCAGGCACAACTTTTGTGTTTGCCAACTACTTGAGCAAAGTAAGTAAAGAGTGGAGTGAGAAAGTGGGTGCGGATACTTCTGTTGCTTGGCCAACTGGTGTGGGCGGTAAAGGTAACGAAGGTGTAGCTTCATATGCACAGCGCATTAAAGGTTCTATCGGTTATGTTGAATATGCTTATGCTAAGCAAAACAATTTACCTGCTGTCACTATGCAAAACAGTGAAGGCGAGTTTGTTAAACCTAGTATTGAAAGCTTTCAATCTGCCGCTAAATATGCAAAATGGGAAAGTGCTCCTGGTTTTTATGAAATCCTAACCAATGAGCCAGGCAAAACAACATGGCCTATCGCAGGTGCGACCTTCATTTTAATGCACAAAACTCAAGTCAATCCGGAAAATGGTGCAGAAGTACTTAAGTTCTTTGACTGGGGTTACACGCAAGGCGGCTTAATGGCTAAAGCACTGGATTATGTTCCTATGCCTGAAAATGTTGTTAAAATTATTCAGACTAGCTGGAAAAATAATCTGAAAAGTAAAGATGGCGCTTCAGTTTGGTCTAAATAAAAATTAGATTAATGCAGTAAAATATGTCATTAAAAAATTCTGAAATAGAAATGACTAATGCAGGTGGAGAGGCATACCTCTCCCCTGCATCAATTTTAAACGAACAATCAAAAATTAGAGAATCAAAATCTATGGCGACTATGATGCAAAATAAAAATATGGGAGCTAGATTAGATAAGCTGTTTCGTGGCACTACAATGTTTTTTGCCTTTCTGGTTTTTATCTTGTTATTCGGCATCATCATCACATTATTCGTCGGTAGCTTGCCAGCTCTCAAGGCGTTTGGCCCAGCTTTTTTCACAAGTGATGCATGGAATCCGGTTGAGATTCAATTCGGTGGACTAGTCCCCATTTATGGCACTTTTATCACCGCTTTAATTGCCATGGCCATTGGGATACCAGTGAGTTTTGGTATTGCCATTTTCATCACTGAACTCTCTCCTACTTGGCTTAAACGCCCTATTGGTATCGCAATTGAACTGCTGGCTGGCATTCCAAGCATTATTTACGGCATGTGGGGTCTATTTGTGTTTGCCCCTTTATTTGCCGACCATGTCCAACCTTGGATAAATGACAATCTTGGTGCATTACCCCTGATAGGGCAAGTATTTCAAGGCCCACCTATGGGTATCGGCATGTTAACGGCTGGTTTTATTTTAGCGATTATGGTCATCCCATTTACCTCTTCAGTCATGCGGGATGTATTTGAAATTGTGCCCACCATGCTTAAAGAGTCTGCTTATGGCTTAGGCGCAACCACTTGGGAGGTAGTATGGAATGTGGTACTACCCTACACCAAAACCGGTGTTGTCGGCGGCATTATGCTAGGCCTTGGTCGAGCACTAGGTGAGACGATGGCCGTTACATTTGTAATTGGTAATGCACACGAGTTGTCTGCTTCACTCATGATGCCTGGCAATACCATCTCCTCTGCGCTGGCCAATGAGTTTACTGAAGCCGTAGGTGACATTTACACCTCCTCACTGATCACACTGGGCTTAACCTTATTTGTGATTACTTTTATAGTACTCGCCATCGCTAAAATCCTCTTGATTCGCCTATCTATGCGCGAAGGAAAACAGTCATGACCCAATTCAATAATAAGCGCTATTTAAGGCGCAAGATTGTTAACAATGTGACGTTGAGCATTTCACTTGTCACTGTGCTCTTCGCACTCACCTTTTTGGCGTGGATACTATGGACATTGTTTAGCCATGGTCTAACTCACCTGGGGTTACATGTATTTACTAAAATGACGCCACCACCTGGTAGCTCAGGCGGTCTGTTGAACGCGATTGTCGGCAGCCTGTATATGGTATTGATTGCGACTTTCATTGGCACGCCTATTGGCGTACTAGCCGGGACTTATCTTGCAGAATTTGGCAAGTCTGGCTGGCTGGCGCCTACCACCAGGTTTATTAATGATATTTTGCTTTCCGCGCCATCTATCGTTATCGGCTTATTTATTTACGAAGTAGCGGTGAATACCGTAGGGCATTTTTCTGGGTGGGCAGGATCGCTAGCGCTATCCCTTATCGTCATTCCGGTTGTCGTGAGAACCACGGAAAACATGATGCAGCTTGTGCCAAGTACGTTGCGTGAAGCTGCGGCAGCGCTTGGTGCACCTTACTGGAAAGTAATTGTGAATGTTGTATATCGTTCAGCCAGAACCGGCATTATGACCGGCCTGTTACTTGCTGTAGCCAGAATTAGTGGCGAAACTGCACCGCTCTTGTTTACTGCGCTCAATAACCAGTTCTGGAGCGCGGACATGAGCAAGCCAATTTCCAGCTTGGCTGTTGTGATTTTCCAATTTGCAATGAGCCCTTATGAGGACTGGCAGCATCTGGCATGGGCTGGTGCACTTTTAATCACCTTGTTCGTGTTGGGCCTCAATATATTGGCACGCACCATTTTCCGCCCCAGTCAATCTCAAAGCTAGTTCGGGTACTTAAATTAGGGTTACTAAAAAATGTCTACAAATATGCTTCCATCAAAAATATCTGCACAAAATATGAACTTTTACTATGGTAAATTTCATGCCCTTAAGAACATTAATATCGAAATTCCAGCCAATAAAGTCACGGCCTTTATCGGGCCATCTGGTTGCGGTAAATCAACACTGCTACGCACCTTTAACCGTATGTACGAGCTATATCCTAAGCTGAGAGTCGAAGGAAAGATTCTTATTGATGGCAAGGATATTCATTCATCAGAGCAAGATCTAAATTTGCTACGCGCAAAAGTGGGCATGGTCTTCCAAAAACCAACACCATTCCCAATGTCTATTTACGACAATGTTGCATTTGGTGTAAAACTGTACGAGAGCTTATCAAAATCTGAAATGAACGACCGTGTTGAATGGGCGCTGCAAAAAGCAGCACTTTGGAATGAGGTAAAAGATAAGCTCAACCAAAGCGGCTCTGGCTTATCGGGTGGTCAGCAACAACGTCTGTGCATTGCACGAGGTGTTGCGGTAAAACCTAATGTATTGCTGCTGGATGAACCCTGCTCCGCTTTAGATCCGATTTCCACCTCTCGTATCGAAGAACTCATACATGAACTGAAAAAAGATTACACCATAGTCATGGTGACGCACAACATGCAACAGGCTGCGCGTGTTTCAGACT
>JAZJZG010000140.1:0-15773 GCA_040389995.1 Pseudomonadota bacterium
ATTTGAACCTGTGACCTTCGGGTTATGAGCCCGACGAGCTGCCAGACTGCTCCATCCCGCGTCCGATTCGACATATGTTGCGTCGAGAGGTGAGACTATAGCAAACCTCGGCACCCCCTGCAAGAACATTCGTGGTTTTTATTGAAAATTTCAGAAGAAAGTGACGAATTGATGACGCTCAAGGAATATTAAGGCAAAACCTTAGCGCATTAGGTTACGAACATAAGCGAGATCACCTTCAGTATCTACGCCGGCAGCAGGTGCATTTTTACTAATTGCCACTGCTATTTTATGACCCTGGTGCAATACTCGCAACTGCTCTAAACATTCATACTGCTCAATAGCAACCGGCAGAATATTGGCATACTGCTTTAAGAATTTAGCACGATAAGCATATATACCAATATGGCGATAAGCGGGCATATCTGCCGGCAGGTCTGCATTCATAGCGAATGCATCTCTAGGGTATGGAATGGGTGCGCGACTAAAATACAGGGCACAGCTTTGTGCATCCAATACTACTTTTACGATATTAGGATTTAAAAAATCGACCTTGCTATGTATAGCATGACAAGCTGTTGCCATGACTGCCTGCGAGCTGTTAGCTAAGGTAGTTGCGACTTCAACGATGAGTGACGCTTCTATCAGTGGCTCATCGCCCTGCACATTAACGACTATTGCCTCATCTTGCCAACCTTGATGCAGGGCCACCTCGGCAATACGGTCTGTGCCGCTAGCGTGGTCTGTTCGGGTCATTACAGCTTGATGGCCATGTTGCGTCACTGATTCTAAAATCCGTATATCATCCGTAGCCACCACAATTTGCTTTGCGCCGCTTTGTTTTGCCCGCTCGGCCACCCAGACCACCATAGGTTTGCCAGCAATATCAAGTAGCGGCTTGCCTGGTAATCTAGTACTGGCGTAACGTGCGGGGATAACTACATAAAATTCCGGAGCAGCCATCTGCAAACTATGCAACTTCTTCATCGTCGGCTAATTTGCGTGCCTCATCTTCCAGCATGACAGGAATGCCGTCTTTAATGGGATAAGCTAAACGCGCCGATTTAGAAATAAGCTCATTTGCGGCTTTATCATATATAAGCGGACCCTTGGTGACTGGGCAGACCAGAATCTGTAAAAGCTTTGTATCCATATTATTTTCCCACGTTCAGTTTATTCAATATTACTGCTATTAAATCACTATTTATTACTGCGCGCACGGGCAGCACCCAAAAATTGGACTGGGCAAAAGATTGACACTTTACTGCATCTTTTTCCGTCATGACTATAATGTCCGCCGCCACTGATGCAAAATCTTGCGACTGAAATGCATGATGATCGGCATAGCGATGTGTTTGAAAGCCCAAACCTAAGTGGCACAGTTGCTGAAAAAAACGCTCTGGATTGCCTATACCGGCGATTGCTAATATCTTTTGCTGGGCAAATGCACTGGCATCGCACCGCTTACTGTGATCTAACAGATTATAGAAATCTCCTGATTCCAGACTCATCTCGATGAGTTTTAAATCAGCGCATTGCAAAAGCACTTTACTATCTACGATCTTGCCATTACTCACAACCGCATCGACAGTTTTGAGTCTAGCCTGTGATTCACGCAACGGCCCTGCGGGTAGCAAGGCACTATTACCAAAGCCTTTTACACTATCAAACACGACAATTTCAACATCGCGCCGCAAGCGATAATGCTGTAAACCATCGTCACTAATAATGACGTTACATTCCGGATGCGCCTGCAATAAGGCCAAACCTGCACTAACGCGATCTGGACTAACGAATACCGGACATAGCGTGCGCTTTGCAATCAACACTGGCTCATCACCCACTTGCTGCGGATCACTACCCACTAATACCGTCTGCACTTCCGTCACATTGCCGCCATAGCCACGACTAATGATGCCTGGCTTATAACCCGCCAGTTGCAGTTGCTCTGCCAGCCAGATTACGAGCGGTGTTTTACCGGTGCCACCAACATTGATATTGCCGACTACGATCACAGGCACGGCTAAACGCACGCTACTTAGCCAGCCGATTTGATAGAGTAGTTTTCTGATATAGGTAACAGCACCAAAAAACCAGGAAAGTGGCATTAGCAGAATATGCCACAAGCTGTAGCCTAGCCATTGCTTTTGTAGCCAGTCAGCCATGGTTACTTTAAGACGCTAGCTAAACTGCTTTTGATACAACTTGGCATAATGGCCATTTTGCTGAATCAGCATGTCATGCGTACCGTTCTCAACAATTTTCCCGTGCTCCATTACCATGATGCGATCTGCATTTTCAATGGTACTGAGGCGATGGGCAATCACAATACTGGTACGGTTTTGCATCAGTGTATCTAATGCCGCTTGTACATGCTGCTCAGATTCTGTATCTAACGCTGAAGTTGCTTCATCTAGCAATAATATAGGGGCGTCTTTCAGAATCGCACGCGCAATGGCGATCCGCTGACGCTGACCACCAGATAAACGCACACCTCTATCACCGATTTCATTTTGCAATCCATTAGGCAACTGCTGGATAAACTCCCAGGCATGCGCTGCTTTTGCGGCATTAATCACTTCTTCTTCAGTCGCGTTACGCAACACACCATAAGCAATATTGTTAAAGACCGTGTCGTTAAACAGAATCACATCCTGACTCACCAACGAAAACTGTTGACGCAAATTAGCTAGCGGCAATGAGCGCATATCTACGCCATCAATCAACACCTGGCCTTGTTGTAGCTCATAAAACCTTGGGAGCAAATTCACTAGCGTCGTTTTCCCGCCACCGGACCTACCCACTAAAGCCAGTTTCTCGCCTGGTCGGATATTGAAACTAATATCATTAAGTGCAGGGCGTTTTGCATTGTTATACGTCAGGCTAACATGCCTGAACTCAATTTCACCCTTGCTACGCGGTAAGATTTTTTCACCTTCGTCCAACTCAGGCTTGATATCAATCACACCAAATACACTTTGTGCTGCCGCCAGCGCCACCTGTACCTCTTCATTCATCGCAGTTAAATGCTTAATCGGCGCAATCAGCATTAGTAAGGCTCCTACAAACGCGGCAAACGCACCCGCACTAAATCGACCTACGGCATAATACACAACCAAACCCAGCGAAACCGCGGCTAACAGCTCGACCACCATACTATTGATGCCAGACATACGCGCTAAGCGAATCTGCATATGGCGATTTTTACCCGCGATCTTTGCAAAACGCTCGTTCTCATAGCTAAGTGCACCAAAAATCTTGACGATACGCTGACCAGAAATAGCCTCCTCGGCCACTTTAGTCATCTCGCCGACAGACTCTTGGACTAACTTGCCCGCATTACGTAGCTTAGGCGTCATTCTGCTTAAATAAAATGCCATGATGGGCGCAATTAAGGCAAATATCAGTGTTAAGCGCCAATCCAGATACAACATATATCCAACAATGCCAATGGCAGTTAAAGTGTCGCTCACCAAGGCGATCGCCGAGCGTGTCGCAGCGCCCGCCATTTGCTCTACATCATAGGTCAGTTTAGAAACAACAATTCCGGCTGATTGCTCATCAAAATAACTAATCGGCAACAGCATGAGCTTACGAAATACACCAAGCCGCAAATCCTCAACAACACGCCGCGCCACCCAACGCATGGCAAAATTGGAAAGGAATCCAGCTAATGCGCGTATAGCCATTAAACCAAACAACATATATGGGAGATAGCTTACTTTATCTGGCGACTGCTTAACGAAGCCTTCATCAGTCACTTGCTTGATTGTCGCTAGGAAAGCGGTATTAGTAGCCGATAGAATGACCAACGCGAATATCCCAAACAAAAATATTGTCTTGTATTTCCATGCATACCTAAATAGGCGCATATACAATATTTTTGAGTTGGGGATACGGCTGGCTTTAAGTTCTTGCCGCGCGACTTTAGTTAGTGAGTTCGACATGATTAACGTCGACCCAAGCGCAAAACCAGGTTTAATCGAACCGGGTTAAATCTAATCAGGCTAAAGCGAAATGGGTTGAATTGAATTGAATTGATATTAGGAACCCGTTTTAGCTTGTGTTGCGAATGTAATATGCGTGTAACCCGCAATGCGCGAAGCCTCCATCACATTGACCACAGATTGATGTGTACTATTTGCGTCCGCATTGATAATGACGGTCGGCTCTTTTCCGCCGGCAGCCGCGGCTTGCAAGGCAGCGCCAATCGCCTCTACGGATTTGTCAGCCAAGGCTTTGTTATTAATCGTATATTTACCAGTAGCATCAACGCCCACCTCTATCGTTAACGGTTTTTCTTGCGGCGCATTGGCTTCTGCCGTTGGCAGATTGATCTGTAGCTCACTAGTGCGGGAGAACGTTGCACTAACGACCAGGAAAATGATAATCACCAGTAGCACATCAATCAACGGCACGAGGTTCATCTCGAGATCTTCATGGCGCTTTCCACGTTGAAAATTCATGGTATTCCTTTGAGTTAATTGGAGCGTGAACTTAAATACGGTCGTTTACTTACGGTCACCGTGAATAATTTCAACTAGCTTGATTGCTTGCTGCTCCATATCAACTAATAAACCATCAACTTTTGAACGGAAATAACGATAAGCGATCATCGCAGGCACAGCGACCACGATACCGGCTGCAGTATTGTATAAGGCGACAGAAATACCGCGTGCAAACTGTGCGATATCATGGCCAGTGCTAGTAAATGCACCGAATAACTCAACCATACCAATAACCGTACCCAACAAACCCAGCAATGGCGCAACGGTCGCAATAGTTCCTAGCGTAGAAAGATATTTCTCCAGTTTATGCGCTACGGCACGGCCTGTTTCTTCAATCGCTTCTTTAGTCACTTCACGCGAGCTGTTGCTGCTAGTCAACGCACTGGCAAACACTTGCCCTAACAAAGAATGCTGCTCCAAGCGGCTGATCGTTTCTTTAGTGATGCCCCCCTTAGTGAGCCAAGTTTGCACTTCTGGCAATAAGTTCCTAGGTGCAACAGTACCTTCACGCAAGGCAAAAAATCGCTCACCTATAATCGCCAACGCTACGACTGATGCGAAGATAAGCGGCCAGATTGGCCAGCCTGCTGCTAAAATGATTTGCCACACAGTGCAACTCCTTAAAATTAATTGAAATGTCTTTAAATGCTAAAGTTCGTGTAGGATGCATCAAACTTAATTCTGAGCGATACTTTAGCTGGTAGTCAAGTTTTGGGCAAGCTACTACTGCTTCTGATTTAAAAATTTACATGTTCTTACATCTAACACAGCGCGCAATGATAATGTATAGATATCCCGTTTAGCTATTCACTTACGGCTTGATGCTGGGTAAAGTGATCTTGCCAATAACGTTGATATTGACTGCGCCAGCTTATCAGCTTGATTTCATTTTTACTGTCTGAGTTCTTTACAAAATCCGCTTCTAATGCACCATCATAATCAGAACGATACATCAGGCTATTGGCTGCTTGATAGCGTTCTACCACGGCAAGTTTGGGGTGCCCGAAGCGGTTCAGGTAACCATTACTAAACACACTGACACCAGGCTTAACTGCAGCAATAAAATTGTATGTTGACGATGTCTTACTACCGTGATGCGGCACGGTCATTACGTCACTTTTAAGCTTGGCAGCGTTTATATTGATGAGGCTCAACTCGGCCTGCTTTTCAATATCACCGGTGAGCAACATGCTACCAGCTTGGCTGGTGATTTTAAGTACACAGCTACGATTATTGTCTTTTAGCCTCGCATCATCATAGCTGTCAAAAGTGGGATGCAGCATTTCAAACCGCACGCCATCCCAAGCCCATGATTGCCCTGTAAAGCACGGTATTTTTGTTAGGGTGGACGGGGTTGCAATCTCGGGAGTAAATGAGGTAGCAAGCCAAACAACGGGCATTAAGGTTAGCACAGAGGGCATGCCGCCGCTGTGGTCAATGTCATTATGGCTAACGACAAAACCATCCAGCTTCCTCACGCCCTCACCATGTAAAAATGGTAATACAATACGACTGCCAGCATCGCTTTGCTCAGTATACTTCGGTCCGGCATCATACAATAAGGTGTGTGTTGCCGTTTGCACTACCACACTTAGCCCTTGCCCAACATCCAGCACCGTGACTTTCATGTCACCTAATGCTGGCCGAACCGGCACAATAAACAACATTGGCAGAAAGCCTATCAACCCCAGCCAACGCATAGGAAAACCGCGTGGCAGCAAGAGCCATAGCACGCCTAGCACCGCAGGTAACAAGGTCCAGGTTGCAGGCGCATGTTGCTGCCAAGTCGCCATTGGCAACAGGTTCAACCACTTGAGAGCACTCATGCAAATCTCTAAGGCTATATACGACAGATTAAGCGCCAGATCAAACGACAGAAAACTGCCCAATAAAGCCAAAGGCGTCACCACAAAACTAATCAGCGGAATGGCGAAAGCATTGGCAATCGGCGAGATAATGGAGGTCTGGCCAAACATCACTAGCAATAGCGGCAGCATACCGATAGTGACTGCCCATTGCGTTTGCAGCGCCGCCTTGAACCAATGAGTTTGGCCTATGCGTGCACCTAACGCATAGGCGAGCGTAGCCACGGCACCGAATGACAGCCAAAAACCAGGCGCATTAACCGCCCAAGGGTCTAGCAACACTACTATGAACAATGCAATGGCTAATACTTGAGAAATCACCAGCCTGCGCGCCGACCACAAGGCGATCGCGAACACCAACAGCATATAAAAGGTGCGTTGTGACGGTACCGCAAACCCGGCAACCAAGGTATACAACAAGGCGGTAATCACACCAGCGATAGTGGCAGCCTTACGTGCCGGCAACCGCATGACCAGCATATGGCTACGTCGCCAGCAGAATCCCACTAAACCAAAGGCCAGTCCCGCCAGCATGGTGATATGCAATCCAGAAATCGACATTAGGTGACTAGTACCCGTGCGCAAAAATACTTGCCAGTCGTCTACGCTAATTTGACCACTATCCCCCATCACCAAGGCCTGGATAATGCCACTGTAAGGCTTATTGGCCAACACCTGGGCAATGCGCTGCTTAACGCCCTCTCTAACATACTCAACCATGTATTTTGGTTGCCATACAAAGTTATCCAGCTTCTTGAGGTTAGACTTGCTTTTAATGCTGCCCATAGCGCGCAGATTCTCACTCAAAGCCCACGATTCAAAGTCATAACCATGTGGATTTGCCGTGCCATGTGGCCGTTTTAATCTGACAAAAAGCTGCCAGCGCTCCCCAGCATGAAACTCGCTTAACCCTGCAACATCTTCTGCAATGGGATTTTTAGACCTTGAACCATACTGGTTCGCCCTATATTGACTAAGACTAATATGGCGAGGCACTACCGCCTCTTTGGTCAGCACTTGCTCTACATCGAACCGAAATCGCATTCCGTGTTCTGTAGCTTCCGGCACGCTTGCTACTACGCCCACAATCTCTATGACTTGTTGTTCCCAGGCATGTGGCAACTCATCACTCATACGCCACAGTGCAAAACTACTGGCCCAACATATGCCAAATAGAAACGCACCCGCATTCAATAAAAAGAATCTTAAAAGATTGGGAGTGCGGGAATGACTTGAATAATGCGCAACAAACTGCGTAAAGAAAATAACTACTAGCACAACCAGTGCGCATAGCAGCCAAGTGATACTTGGCAGTTGCGCCAGTTGTTGCACATTCCAAGCACCAAAAACAAACATCAGTGCGGCAAGAATCATGGCTAGCTTAACAAGTATTTAAAGCACGGTTAACTTAGAGTGTTTGCAACTTACCATCAACCAGCCTGTATTGGCGTTGCATTTTTTGCGCCAACTCTAAGTCATGCGTCACCACCACCAAGCTTAATTGCTGCGTCTGGTTCATCTCCAAAAGCAAATCAAACACCACGTGTGCAGTATGTCGGTCTAAATTACCGGTAGGCTCATCAGCCAATATACATTGTGGCTGCGTCACCAACGCCCGGGCTACGGCGGCACGCTGCCGCTCACCACCCGAAAGCTCGCCCGGCATATGCTCCAACCTATGCTTTAAACCAACTTTGCTCAGCGTCTCAGCCGCTAATGCCAGCGCTTGCTCGCGCGGCATACGGCGAATAAACAATGGCATGGCCACATTTTCCAAAGCAGTGAACTCTGGCAGGAGATGATGAAACTGGTACACAAAACCTAGAGCATGATTACGTAAATCACCTTTCCTAGCTTCACTCATACTCGCCAAACCCTGATCAAGAATACGCACTTCACCGCTACTAGGCGCATCCAGACCACCGAGCAAATGCAGCAATGTACTTTTCCCCGACCCGGAAGTACCGACGATCGCCACCTGCTCACCCGCGCTCACACTTAAATCAATACCGTTAAGCACCGCTACTTCTAAACCTTGATAGGTTTTATGTAATTGCTTACAGGAGACAATCTGCTTAGCAGCAATATCATTCATAGCGCAATGCCTCGGCAGGGTTGATTTTACTGGCGCGCCAGCTTGGATAGAGCGTAGCCAGTAAGCTTAAGATAAACGACATCACCACAATGGTGATAACGTCTGACCATATCAAGTCTGACGGTAAATCGCTGATGTAATACACATCTTTAGCTAAAAACTGCACGTGAAATAAACCTTCAATAAACGGAATAATAGTATCGATATTCAGTGCAATCAGAATGCCAAAAAACGCACCTGCTACCGTGCCGATAATGCCGATGAGCGCACCTTGAATAATAAAAATGGTCATGATACTGCCGGGGCTAGCGCCAAAGGTACGCATAATGGCAATATCGGCACGCTTATCCGTCACCGCCATCACCAGCGTAGACACGATATTGAACGCGGCAACCGCCACAATCAGCGTGAGGATAATGAACATCACTCGCTTTTCCATTTGTACGGCACGGAAGAAATTAGCATGCTGCTGCGTCCAATCTGTCACGTAATAGGAGCCGCCTTGATTAAGCTGTGTGTTGATAGAAGCTGCAATCGCCGGCGCATTGAATAAATCGTCCAGCTTGAGCCGCACGCCAGAGACTTTATCCCCCATACGATACAGCTTGGCAGCATCGTCCATATGAATCAACGCCAGACCCGCGTCATATTCATACATACCGATTTGAAATAAGCCAACGACGGTAAATTGCTTAAGGCGCGGCACTACGCCAGTGGGCGTAAACTGACCTTGCGGCGCCAGCACCACCACTTTATCGCCGATTTGCGCGCCGATGGCAAAGGCTAAGTCTGAGCCTAGGACAATGCCGAATTCACCCGGGCGTAAATCGGTCAAATGCCCGGCTTTCATGTGGCTGCCTATATCGGCCACTTTATCTTCAGCTTCCGGCAAGATGCCGCGAACAATCGCGCCTTGCACGCCTTGTCCATAACTCAACATACCCTGCGCCGTAATATAGGGGGCGCTCGCTAATACGTGCTGATGCTTACTGGCAACTGCCGCGATATGCTGCCAGTCTGAAAGTTGATTATTGCTCCCGGTGATTTCCAAGTGTGAGGCCACACCTAAAATCCGCGTTCGCAGCTCTTTTTGAAAACCATTCATGACCGATAAGACCACAATCAAGGCTGCAACACCAAGCGCGATGCCTATCATGCTGGTGAGGGAAATAAATGAAATGAAATGATTTTTACGCTTAGCTCGCGTATACCGCATGCCAACGAACAACTCAAATACTGACACTTTATTAAATATTGATTTTATAGTTTGTAACATGAGCTAAATTCTAACAGGCTTTATGTATGCTTTCAGAAACATATTCGCGGTCTTATCTGATAAAATCACACCATGTTTACAGGCATCATACAGACCGTAGGTCAAATCGAGCGCACATCTGCGATGGGCGAGGACGTACAACTTAGCATTAGCTGTGCAGGCTTAGGCATGCATGATGTCGTGATTGGCGACAGCATCGCCGTCAACGGTGTCTGCCTGACAGCAATCAGCTTGAGCGATGCACACTTTGAGGCGCATGTTTCCAAAGAAACGTTATCGGTAACGGTAGGCTTAAATCACGCCAGCCCAGCACCGGTTAACCTGGAAAAAGCATTACGACTTAGTGACAGATTAGGCGGTCATCTGGTGAGTGGCCATGTGGATGGCGTGGGTGAAGTCGTGCACTTTGAACCCTTGGGCGACTGTTGGAAGCTTGATATTCGTGCGCCGCGTGCCATCTCAAAATATATCGCGATTAAAGGCTCTATCTGCATCAATGGCGTAAGCTTGACGGTAAACACCGTGCAAAAAGATGTATTTAGCATGAATTTAATCCCGCACACCCTTGAAAACACCACACTGCAATTTTTACAAGCCGGTAGTCGCGTGAACTTGGAAGTAGACCAGATTGCGCGTTATGTAGAGCGCATGACGGAATGGATGTCAGAAAGCAATTAATTACAAGCCATTAATTAAAACCCCGTAAGGATGAACCTCAGTTGAGCAAAGATACCAATATTAGTGTGATCAGCACCGCCAAAGAAATTATCGAAGAGATCAAACAAGGCCGCATGGTGGTATTGGTGGACGATGAAAACCGCGAGAACGAAGGCGATTTAGTGCTGGCTGCTGAATTCACCACTGCCGAGCATATTAATTTTATGGCGAAATACGGTCGCGGACTGATTTGCCTAACCTTAACTGAAGCGCACTGTCGCCAGCTCAACCTAACAAAAATGGTGCAAAAAAATGGTGCGCGCATGGGCACCAACTTCACCGTCTCTATCGAAGCGGCGGAAGGCGTGACCACTGGCATTTCGGCAGCGGACCGCGCAACCACGGTTCTTGCCGCGGCAAATAAAAACGCACATCCGCAAGACATTGTCAGCCCCGGGCATATTTTCCCACTCACGGCGATGGATGGCGGCGTGCTGGTGCGTGCAGGCCATACCGAAGCGGGTTGTGATTTGGCGCAATTAGCCGGCTGCGAGCCAGCAAGCGTAATATGCGAGATTTTAAAAGACGATGGCAGCATGGCGCGATTGCCAGACTTGATGCTATTTGCCGCCGAACACCAGCTTAAAATCGGTACGATTGCTGACTTAATTCATTACCGTGCCCAAACAGAACGCTTAATTGAACGCGCTGCCGAGCGCATGATACAAACACCGTTTGGCGAAATGAAGCTCATTGCCTACCACGATAAAATCGCCAAAGAAACACATCTGGCTTTAGTAAAAGGCACACCTACGCCAGAGCAAGAGGTGCTGGTACGCGTGCATGAGCCATTATCAATATTTGACCTGCTAGATAGCACCAGTTGCACACACAGCTGGAACACCTTGCAAGCCATGAAAGTAATCGCCAATGCTGATGTAGGCGTCATGGTACTGTTGCATCAACAAGAAAATAGCGACACCATCATTGAACGAATCCGAGGCGCTGACGAACCGATTCGCATCAATCAAGAATTACGTACCTATGGGATTGGCTCTCAGATACTGCTGGATTGCGGCGTAGGCAAAATGAAACTGCTGGCCAATCAGCGCAAAATGCCGAGCATGGCCGGTTTCGGCTTGGATGTTACTGGATATTTAGAAGCTGACAAAAACACGCATCATTAATTTTTTAAAACTTACTGAAATTTGCAGCAACAGCATTTACTTTAATAAACAACCATTTATGTTAGAATAAAACCATTGGAAAACATCAACTTTACAGGTCACTTTCTCATCGCGATGCCCGCCTTGACCGACCCATACTTTTCTAAATCTGTCACCTTCATCTGCACACATAATCAAGACGGTGCCATGGGCGTAGTGATCAATCGCCCGACTGATATTACCTACGACACATTATTTGAAAAAATTAATGTTGAATTATTCAACAACATGGTTGCGCAGCAACCTGTGTTACGTGGTGGCCCGGTACAGCCGGAACGTGGTTTTGTATTGCATATGCCCGCTGGCGAATGGGATAGCACCATTACCATTGCCGAAAACACCGCACTCACCACGTCAAAAGACATACTGGAAGCTGTAGCGATTGGTGCAGGCCCTGAAAAGATGCTACTCACATTGGGCTACGCAGGCTGGACACCAGGGCAGCTTGAGCAAGAGGTCGCGCAAAATTCCTGGTTATCAGTGAAAGCTAAAGATGTAGAGTCGCTGCATAAGATTTTATACGACACGGATAACGACGAAAAACTAAATGCGACCATGGCTTTATTGGGCGTAGACCCTGCCATGCTGTCTGATGTGGCGGGTCACGCTTAATGCAGGCCACAGCAAATGCGAAACCACTTGATAGCGCGCATTTGATTGATAACGAACATGTTTATGATGCCAAAGTCGTATTAGCCAGCACGGCTATGTGCTTTGATTTTGGCGAGCAGCGTATAGGTGTAGCTGTAGGTGAGCATTTATTGGCTACAGCCAACCCGCTAACCACCATCAACAATGAAAGTAATGAGATACGCTTTCAGATCATCAGCGAGCTTATTCAAGAATGGCATCCAAAATTACTGGTAGTTGGCTTGCCATTGAGCGTGGATGGCACTGAACATAGCGTGACACAGCTATGCAAAAAATTTGCCAGGCGTCTCAATGGACGGTTCAACCTGCCGGTAGTGCTGGTGGATGAGCGCTATAGCTCGGCAGAAGCCAGCAACTTATTGAATCAAACCGGTATTAAAGGCCGTGCACAAAAGACGATGCTAGACCAAGTCGCTGCGCAAACTATATTGCAAAGTTATTTTGATAACCTTTAGCCTATGCAGGCTAAATAACATGCGTAAGCTAGGCGTATGCAACCTAATAAGAATTCCGGGTAAAATACCGACATGACAGCAGAAAATATCCAACTACCCGATGCAGAGGAGTTGCTCAAGACCTTAGCACACAAGCTCCAGCCGTTATTGCGCCCCAATACGGCATTGGTCGGCATTCAAAGCGGCGGCGTTTGGTTAATGCATAGATTGATCACGCTGCTGGAAAGCAGTATCGCCGAACACGCGGTTGAAAGCGGGACACTCGACGTATCTTTTTATCGAGATGATTATGCCAAGCGCGGCTTAAAAGCTGAAACCCGCCCCAGCCAGATTCCATTTGAAGTTGAAGACAAACACATTATCCTGATTGACGATGTGTTTTATACAGGCCGTACTACGCGCGCGGCAGTCAATGAATTGTTTGATTATGGCCGCCCTGCCAGCGTTACACTGGTGGCGTTGGTGAACCGCGGTGGGCGCGAGCTGCCACTCGCACCGCAAATCATAGCTGCTGACATTCCAGTACCTGCATCACAAAACCTGCAACTCATACAAAACCCAAATGGCACTTTAAGTTTAGCGCTGATAAACCTAGCCACTCAATCGACAAACCCAGTACAACATACGCATGAATAATCCACAACTCGACACCGACGGCCGCTTACGACACCTGCTCTCGATTGAAGGCTTACCGAAAAACATTCTCAATCAAATCCTGGATACCGCCGAGTCTTTTGTCGGTGTTGCCGAGCGCGAAGTAAAGAAAGTGCCGTTATTACGCGGCAAAACGGTATGTAATCTATTTTTTGAAAACAGCACCCGCACCCGCACCACTTTTGAGATTGCCGCCAAGCGCCTTTCTGCCGATGTCATCAGCTTAAACGTGAATACCTCGTCGCAATCCAAGGGCGAGACGATTTTAGATACCGTGGACAACCTGATCGCCATGCATGCGGATATGTTTGTGGTGCGCCATTCGCAATCCGGCGCGGCGCATTTTATTGCTAAGCATGTACCGAATCACATCCACGTCATTAACGCTGGCGATGGTCGCCACTCGCACCCTACACAAGGTTTGCTAGATGTATTTACCGTGCGTAAATACAAGCCTGACTTACATAATCTTAGAGTAGCGATTGTAGGTGACATATTGCATTCAAGAGTTGCGCGTAGCGAGATTCACGCCCTTACCTCACTAGGCGTACCGGAAGTGCGGGTGATTGCGCCTAAAACCTTATTACCTGCCGAAGTAGAAAAGCTGGGCGTGCATGTATTTCATGATATGAAAGCTGGCTTGAAAGACGTGGATGTTGTCATGATGTTACGCCTGCAAAACGAACGTATGAATGGTGCTATGTTACCTAGCGCACAAGAGTACTTTAAGACCTACGGCCTTACTCAAGAAAAACTAAATTTAGCCAAACCTGATGCAATAGTGCTGCACCCGGGCCCGATGAACCGCGGAGTAGAGATTGACTCCAGCGTTGCAGACGGTGTGCAATCAGTAATCCTGCCGCAAGTGACCTACGGTATCGCTATACGCATGGCCGTAATGGCACTAGTTTCAGGTGGCCAAAGTACTGGCGGAGGCCAAGCATGAAAATACATATCAAAAATGGTCGCGTGATAGACCCTAAAAATAACATCGATAGCAAACTTGATGTGTTCATCGCCGCAGGCAGAATCCTTGCGCTCGGTAACCCGCCTGAAGGTTTCGTCGCCAATCAAACCATAGATGCCAGCAACCAAATCATCTGCCCGGGATTGGTAGATCTATCTGCCAGACTGCGTGAACCAGGTGAGGAGTACAAAGCAACGCTAATCAGTGAACTGCAAGCCGCAGTGGCGGGTGGTGTCACCAGCCTGGCCTGCCCGCCGGATACCGATCCAGTGTTAGACGAGCCTGGTTTGGTAGAAATGCTGAAGCACCGTGCCAAACAGCTCAACCTAGCTCACGTATATCCACTAGGCGCCCTCACACGCCAGCTGCAAGGCAAAGTACTTTCAGAAATGGGCGAATTACGTGAAGCGGGCTGCGTAGGTTTTTCACAAGCCAATATTGCAATCACTGATACACAGGTACTGTGGCGTGCCATGGAGTACGCGGCGACGTTTGGCTTTACCTTATTTTTACATGCAGAAGAACCATTCTTAGCAAAAAATGGTGTAGCGCACGATGGCGAGATTGCCAGCAGGCTGGGCCTGAAAGGCATTCCTAGTGCAGCTGAGGCGCTGGCATTGGCTAGCATTTTGCGTATCGCCAAAGAAACTGGCGCCAGTGTGCATATCAGCCGTTTATCAACCGCTGAAGGCGTCGCCATGATACGCGAAGCTAAAAAACAAGGCTTAAGAATCAGTTGTGACGTCAGCGCTAACCAGCTGCACCTGACCGAGCATGACATCGCTTATTTTGATGCCAATTGCCATTTGAAACCACCGCTGCGAACACAGCGCGATAAAGATGCACTGACTGCCGGCCTAAAAGACGGTACTATTGACGCGATATGTTCTGACCACACACCCGTCGATGATGATGCAAAATTAGCCCCGTTTGCCGAAGCTGAAATTGGTGCTACAGGCTTGGAGTTATTGCTTACCCTCACTTTAAAATGGGCACAGCAAGAAAAAGTGGATTTGGTGCAGGCACTGGGGCTAGTTAGTGCGGCCTCTGCGCAAATTTTAGCTATTCCGGCAGGAGATTTAAGTCCTAATAGTATTGCCGACATTTGTATTTTTGATGCCAACGAATACTGGATAATATGCCCCAATACACTCAAAAGCCAAGGCAAGAATAGCCCGTTTAATGGCTTGGAATTAGCCGGCAAAGTCAAAGTCACCTTGGTGCATGGGCAAGTAGTATATCAAAACTAGATTTACGCATTATTGATACCCCCTATCGGATGCTTGACGTAACATACTAACAAGCGTTCAATGGCAGCTAGTATTTACTAACAAACCTTGGGAGTTAAATATGTTTTCATGCTGTTTTTGGTGGTTTATATTGGGCGCCTTAGTCGGCTGGTTACTTAACTGGCTACTA